>JANODH010000126.1:0-7650 GCA_031412595.1 Sphingomonas sp.
CCGGCTGATGCGCACGTTTCACTACGCGCTGAATCCTCGCGGGCAATTATTTCTCGGATCGTCCGAGTCAGCAACGAGAGCAACCAAGCTCTTTAGCGTTTGTGATAAAAAGCATCGGATTTTCGAACGCCGCGAAATCGCGCAATCTCAACTTCCCGCTTATTCGACTGGCAACAAACCTGCGGTGCTCCCGCTCCCCGCAACGGATCAGACCCCGACGGATAACCAGCTCGATAAATATATTCGACGGGTCATGGAAAAGCATGCGCCGCCGCATTTGCTGCTGGATCGCGGCAACAAGATCGTGCGCTTTTCGGGTGGTGCCGTGGGCGCGTATCTTGAGCCGTCGCCCGGTCCTGCCAGCTTTGCCTTGTTCGACATTTTGCGCAAAGCGCTGCGACCTGCGGCGCGCGATGTGCTTCAGCAAGTCCGTGCCGCGAATCGCCCCGTGCGGCGCGACGTTGTGCCCATCCGCATCGACGGCAAACCCCGCCTTGTCAGTATCGTCGCCGAACGACTGGACGAACGCGGAGCCGAAGCCGAATTCGTCGTTCTCGCTTTCTTCGACTCCGGCCCAGGGATGGCACGAGCGAAAGCAGGCGTTGCGAGTGAAAAATCCGTCGAAGCATTGCAGTCGCTCGAGCAGGAATTGCAAACGACGCGAACGCAACTGCAATCGACGATCGACGAACTTGAAACTGCCAACGAGGAAATGAAATCCTCGAACGAGGAATATCAGTCAGTCAACGAGGAGCTGCAATCTTCGAATGAAGAGCTGGAGACGGCCAAGGAGGAAATGCAATCGGTCAACGAGGAATTGCAGACGATCAATACTGAAATTGCCAGCAAGAATGATCAGCTGACGCAATTGAACAGCGACTTGTCGAACCTGCTCGAGAGCACGGAGATTGCGACGCTTTTCCTCGATGAAAGTCTGCGTGTCCGGCGCTTCACGCGCGGCATCAACGAAGTGTTTCATTTGCGCGATGCCGATATCGGTCGCCCGATCACCGAGATTGTCAGCTTGCTCGACTACCGCGATCTGCAGCGCGACGTAAAACTGGTGTTGCGCAAACTTGCTTCGGTCGAACGGCAAGTCACGCTTGCGGGAACAGCGACGACGTTCATCCTGCGCATCCGGCCGTATCGCACGATAGACAATGTTATCGACGGCGCCGTCCTGACTTTCGTTGACATCACCGATCGACAACGCGCCGATGAAGCCGTCCGCGCGAGCGAAACGAAATTCCGCATGCTGTTCGACTATATCGACGAAGGTTTTTGTATTCTCGACAAAATCGAAACCCACAGCGGTGAACCAAGCGATTACCGATATCTCGTCGCCAATCCCGGTTTCGATCAGCAAAGCGGCCTTGCCAACCCGACTGGCAAAACCATTCGCGATGTGGCCCCAGGCGAACATCGGGGATGGTGCGAAGTGTACGACAAAGTCTGGGAAACAGGCGAAGCCATTCGTTTCGAACGCGAATATCAAGCACAACGCCGACACCTCGATGTTTACGCGTTTCGTTTCACTGAAGGGACAAGCTTCAGACTTGGCGTCATATTTCGTGATGTCAGCGACAGGAAGCGTCACGAAGAGCAGCAGGAACTTCTGCTGAATGAAATGGATCACCGCATCAAGAACCTGTTTGCGATTGCGGAAAGTATCGTATTTTTGAGTGTCGATTCGGCGACCTCGCCGAAAGAACTGGCCGGAACCGTCCAAGGTCGTCTGGCTGCGATGGCAAAGGCGCATGATCTCGTTCGTCCGCGCCGTATCGGCCACGGTGGCGAACACACGGAAACCACGCTGACAGATATCATCGAAACGGTATTGCTGCCGCATACCGGGAATGGCGAGCCAGACGGAAAGGTGCGGCTCATTCTGAAAGGGCCGCCGGTTGTGGTGAGTGGCGACGCAGTGGCCAGTCTCGCGATGGTCCTCCATGAATTCGCAACCAATGCCGTAAAATATGGTGCGCTTTCACTGCCCGCCGGGTGCGTGCGGATCACGTGGACGGTCAGCGATAAGTCGCTCTATCTGACATGGTCCGAACAGGGCGGGCCGCCGATCGAAGCCGCTCCGACCGTTCAGGGCTTTGGGAGCTTGCTCGCGCAAAGCAGCGTCTCCGGCCAGCTCGAAGGCGAGATCAGTTATGACTGGCAACCCGAAGGTGTTTCAATCAAATTCTCGGCGTCGTCGGAACGACTTTTATCTCAAAGGGTTAGCTAATTGCAGATCAGGCTTTTCACGTAGCAAAGGTATGTAATGCTTTATGGCCACGCCATCCTTGTTGTCGAGGATCAGGCAATCATTGCCATGGCAATGGCTGCTGCGATCCGAAAAGCAAACGGGCACGTGGTGGGGCCAGCGGCCAGCGCCAAAGTTGCTCTCGATCTGATTGGTAAAAACAATATTTCCGCTGCCGTTCTGGATGTAAGCCTGGCGGACGGCACGGTAGCACCGGTTGTCGAACGACTCGTTGAACTGGGCGTGCCGATTGTCATTCAAAGCGGTGTCGGTCTGCCAAGTGATCTTGCATCGCGCTTTCCTGATTTGATCGTATTGATCAAACCGACAACATCTGTGACGGTTGTCAACGAACTCGCTAAGCTGATCAGCAGTCAAATAGCAGATTCAGTTACCGATCGGCCGCAACAATCGTCGGGTCCGTCAGTCACTGAGCGAAACATCTCGATATAAGCCACAGCAGCGCGCTGCACGGTAAAATGGGATGCTTTACCGCGACGCTCCGTGGTTTTGTCGGGGCCGTTTCTCGCGCTCACCATGGCCTTTGCCAAAGCCTGGGAATCGCGCTTCGGAACAATCGTTCCGAGCGCGCCATGATCGAGCATGTCAGCGATACTGACGCTGCAATCCGTCGCCACGATCGGAATGCCGGCGGCTAGCGCCTCGACGATGACAGCCGGTACACCTTCATAATCCGACGACAGGACGAAGACGTCCGCTGTCTGCAATTTCTCCATCAGCGAGCCCACAAAGCCGGGTAGATTTACCTGTTCGGCAAGGCCGAGTCGGTCGATCCGGCGGTGCAGAGCGCCACGCTCATTGCCTTCACCATAAATCGTCAAGCGATCCGCTGGCTGCGCCATTTGCGCAAAAGCATCGATGAGGAGCGCAAAATTCTTTTGCGACGACAACCGCCCCGCAGCGACAAAGTGGCACGTGCTATTTGTTTCCGACAGTCGATCCGCCGTGGGAATATCGGATAGCGAAATCGCCGGATCGTAAATGATTGACACGCGTTGTGCATCGATTGCCATCGCCGCGCCGATTTCGGCGCGCATCGGCTCGGCCATGCCCACAAAATGATCGATCATCCGGCCCTGCAGGCGACACCATTTGCGATACGCCCAGCGCACTGGTGGCAGCATATCGGCGCGCGCAAGATCATTGCTGATTTTTGCGACGACGGGCGGGCATTGTTTGCCGAGGATCAGTTTCATTGCCGCGGCGACAATCGAATAGCTGTTGCCCGCGCAAAACAGGATGTCGGGCTGCACCCGGCGGATGAAGCGCGGCAGCGTCAGGATCATCCATAATGTTTCCCACCACGCCGTGGGGATCTGTCCCGACGACAAGACGTGATAGGGTATGCCATCGGCTTGATCGGCCATTGCGCCGTCTTTGCGGCCCATTGCGACCACCGCATCGACCTGATCACGCAGCCATGCACGATTCAGGCGCAAGGCGACGCGCTCGACGCCACCGGGTTCGAAACTGTGCAGAAACGTCAGGATGCGCATTTAGAGCAGAAGGTCGGCGTAGCGTGATGGTACATGTGTCGCTGCGAAACGCTTGAACGT
This sequence comes from Sphingomonas sp., assembly GCA_031412595.1. Classification (GTDB taxonomy): domain Bacteria; phylum Pseudomonadota; class Alphaproteobacteria; order Sphingomonadales; family Sphingomonadaceae; genus Sphingomonas_O. The sequence continues at coordinate 3,832 of JANODH010000126.1, forward strand.
CGCGTCGATGCTTTCGAGCAACGCGGGCACGGTCACGTCTCCAGGGTGCACAGCGATCCGCGCAGTCGGCAGCGCTTGGGGCAGAGCACGAGCAGCAGCGGCAACCATTAGCGAGCTTCGGATGCGGCCTGGGGAACGGCTGGCCCATGTAACAACCGGTCCGCGCGCGAGTATCCGGCCCGATACGGGCTCCCAAACTTTCATATGATCTTCGGCAAGTGCAAATCCTGCGCCCCGGACGGCGTCAAGAGCACCATTTGAATAGAGCCAGGCAGGGGCAATGAAGCCAGCAACGGACCGTCCGATAGCATCTTCAACAATGCATCGGCCTTCGGCGATCCGTGCCGCCGCGTCAGCAGTCGACAGCGACGAGAATTCTCCTTCGCCCGCTGTCATATGTTTTTGCGCAAAACCTCTGGCAGGCGCATCGTCACGGTGGCGCCAACCATGCAGAAACATCTCGACACCCGCGTCAGCCCAGCGCCTCAACTTCGCCTGAAACGCCGGTGCGGCAGACAGCGGCGCTTCGCCCCAATGATCAGGCACGACGAGCATCGCAAACCTCGTTCCGCCGACATGCTTTTCGAGCGCGCCGACGAGTTGATCGATTTGTCGCTCGAACTTGGGGCCGACGTCGTGGATCGAAGCAAGCAGGCGTCGTGTCATTCAGCGGTTCATATCAAGTTTTTGCAACGATGCACGCTCGACAGTCAGCGCCGTGCATGCCTAACATGCAGGCATGCGACCAGTAACCCGTCGGAGCATGATTGCCGGTGCCGGAGCAGGTCTCGCCGTGACCCTGCCTGTGCTGGCACAACGGATGATCGACCTCGGCTTGCCGGGCGGGCCGAGCGCGCGACCGATGGGCCCCCGTTTCCCGCAGAAGCGCGACATGATCGTTCAACGGCTTCATCCCCCGTTGCTCGAAACGCCATTTTCAGTTTTCGACCGCGGGCTGCTGACGCCAAACGACCAGCACTACGTGCGCTGGCACTGGGATTTCCCGACCAGCATCGATGTCGAGCGATATCGTGTTGCGGTTTACGGCGCCGTGCAAAGTCAGCTGACGTTGTCGCTCAATCAGATCATCCGCGCCGGGCAACATGTGGAATTTACCGCAGTCAACCAATGCGCGGGCAATGGGCGCGGCTTGTTCGAGCCGCGCATTGCGGGCGCACAATGGGGCCCCGGCGCAATGGCAAACGCACAGTGGCGCGGGGTGCGGCTCCGCGATGTGCTCGACAAAGCGGGGGTGCAGCCCAACGCCCGCTTTGTCCGTTTCAAGGGGCTGGATCGTCCGCCGATTGAAGGCGCGCCGCAATTTATCAAATCGATCCCGATCGATGTCGCGCGTCGCGATGACACGATTATTGCCTTTGCGATGAACGGCACCGCGCTGCCGCTGCTCAACGGATTTCCGCTGCGCATTGTCGTGCCCGGTTGGTATTCGACCTATTGGGTAAAAATGCTCAGCGACATCGAAGTGCTGACGCGCGACGACCGCAATTTCTGGATGGCTAAAGCTTACCGAATGCCCGTTGCGCCCGTAAAGCCCGGCGACCAGGGCTTCGCGACGAAACCGATCTCAACGATGGTGCCGCGTGCCTGGATCACAAGCCATGCTGATGGCGCTCGCATGCCAAAATCGGTCAGCGGGATCGCCATGGGCGGCGATACCAACGTCGTGAAAGTCGAACTGATCGTGCAGGATGGTGACGGCCATGTCGTCGAAGCGCAGCTTGGCAAGGAAGACAGCAAATATGGCTTTCGCCGCTGGTCTGCACAAATCCCGCAAGTTTATGGCGACTGCCGTATTGGCGCACGCTGCACCAATGCGAACGGCGTCACCCAACCGCTTGTTCACAGCTGGAACCCTAGCGGCTATGCACGTGATGGCGTCGAGTTCATGACCGTGAAAATAGCATGAGATTAATGCTCGCGCTTCTGATCCTGCTGTGCGGCTGCACTGAGCAGCCGAAAGACAAATTTGCTTTCAGCGATGTCGTCGTCAGTCTGCCGCAGGATACGGCGACTTTTCCGATCCGCGAGGGATCGGATGCGATGAATGCCAATTGTGCGGGCTGCCACTCCACATCGATGATTTTATTGCAACCAGCGCTGACCACCGAGGAGTGGAAAGCCGAAATCAAGAAAATGCGTGTGGTCTATAAGGCTCCGATCGATCCCGCTGCGGAGCCTGCCATCCTTGCCTATCTTGAGGCGACCAGTGCCGCACTGGGTCCACCAAAGGTTGCACCAACTCGCTAAGCGACTATTGCCCGCCGCAACGAGTCTTACTAACGCGGATAAGCAGCGATGGCCGATTACGATTACGACGTCCTCATCATCGGCAGCGGCCCGGGCGGCTACGTCGCCGCAATCCGGGCAGCCCAACTTGGGCTGAAAACAGCGTGCGTCGAAGGTCGCGAGACGCTGGGCGGCACATGCCTGAACGTCGGCTGTATCCCGTCCAAAGCGCTGCTGCATGCGTCTGAACTTTACGAAGAAGCGCATTCGGGCGCGCTCGCCAAATTCGGGATTGATATCAGCGGTGCGTCGCTCAACCTCGATCAGATGCATGCCGAAAAAGCACTGGCCGTCAAAGAACTGACGGGCGGTATCGCGTTTCTGTTCAAGAAAAACAAAGTCGACTGGCTAAAGGGCTATGCCGCTTTCACGGGCGCAGACACCGTAGAGGTTGCGGGCAAATCCTATCGCGCAAAAAATATCGTGATCGCAACGGGATCCTCAGTGACGCCGCTGCCCGGTGTCGATCTTATTCCCGATGTCGTTGTTGATTCCACTGGTGCGCTCGCGCTTCCCAAAGTGCCCGAACATCTTCTCGTGATCGGCGGCGGGATCATCGGTCTCGAGATGGGCAGTGTGTGGCGGCGGCTCGGCGCGAAAGTCACGATTGTCGAATATCTCGATCAGATCATGCCGGGTTTCGACGGCGAAGTCCGCAAGGAATCGGCAAAGATTTTTAAGAAGCAGGGCTTCGAAATTAGGACCGGAACCAAAGTAACAGGTGTGTCGGTCTCAAACGGAAAAGCAGCCGTCACAGTCGAGCCCTCAATGGGTGGCGCAGCGGAGACGATCGCCGCCGACGTCGTGCTCGTCAGCATCGGCCGCCGACCCAATACCGACGGTCTCGCGCTCGACAAAGCAGGCCTCATTGTCAACGCCAAAGGCCAGATCGAAATCGGCCATCGCTTCGAAACAACCGTTCGCGGCATCTGGGCAATCGGGGATGTCGTTCCCGGCCCCATGCTCGCGCACAAAGCCGAGGACGAAGGCATTGCCGTTGCCGAAAATATTGCCGGGCTGACCGGAATCGTGAACCATGATGTCATTCCCAACGTCGCCTATACGCATCCCGAAATTGCCGGCGTCGGCTTGACCGAGGAACAGGCAAAGGAAACTGGCGAAATTAAGGTCGGCAAATTCCCTTTTGCCGGCAACAGTCGCGCCAAAACCAATCGCGATACCGACGGCTTCGTCAAAGTGATTGCTGATGCGAAAACCGATCGGGTGCTCGGCGTTCATATAATCTCATCGCTCGCAGGCACGATGATTGCGCAAGCTGCGCAAGCAATGGAATTCGGCGCAACCAGCGAGGACATTGCCTACACCTGCCATGCCCACCCGACACATTCGGAAGCACTGAAGGAAGCCGCAATGGGCGTGCAGGGCAAAGCCATCCATATCTGATGCTATCGGGCGCGCCAGCGGCTGACTTTGCGCCCTTTCTTGTCCTGCTCGACTTGTTCGGCATTGCCGTGTTTGCGGCATCGGGCGCGCTTGCGGCGGCGCGGCAGC
>JANODH010000127.1:0-3207 GCA_031412595.1 Sphingomonas sp.
AGTGATATGGTCGATCTGGGTATCGGTTAACTGTACGAACGAAGGGAGCCAAAGGCCGTTCGTGCCGATATGATCAGACACGGGAAAATTGCCGGGAAGTCGATAAGCTTCCTGCCGATTGATCGGTGGATACATCGATCGCGTCCCGATGTTTGCTGCCTTCAAATGCTGTGCAAGATCATCGCGTCTTTCGGCTACGCTGTCGATGAACCATGGGGCCGTTCTGTCGAGGTCGTGATCGAACAGCGTCAATACTTCGAGACCCTCCAAATTTTCGCGATAGCGGCGCCAGATTTCCTTCTTGCGCTCGATGCGCGAGGGTAGTTTTTTCATTTGCTCGATGCCGACGCAGGCCTGGAGCTCGGTGAACTTGAAGTTGTAACCGATTGTCGCGTGAATGTCGTTGCCGCCGCCAGAGCGCCCGAAGTCCTTCAGTCGGCGCAACCGGCTGGCAACATCGTCGTCGTCGGTGATCAGCGCGCCGCCCTGGCCGGTCGATATGATCTTAGGCGCCGAAAACGAAAAGCTGCCGACAGTACCTGCGCGACCGATGTGACGACCATCAGGATACCAGGAACCAAGCGATTGCGCAGCGTCTTCGATAATGGTGAGTCCATGCTCGGCTGCAAGCTCCCGATAGGCATCAATACCGATTTCTGGATAGCGCCCGTTGGCAGAGACCAGCATCATTGCTTTCGTCCGCGATGTAATTGCCGCACGTGCGAGATCGAGGTCGAGCCATAAGCTTCGTGGGTCGACGTCGACGAACACGGGAACCGCGCCGAACATCAGCACCGAATTTGGCGTCGCAACCATGGTATAATTCGGGACGATCACTTCGTCGCCGGCCTTGATGCCGCAGGCGAGTGCCGCAAGCGTCAAACTGATCGTGCCATTGTTTACGACGATGCAATGTTTTGCGCCGGTAAATTCAGCAATGAGCGTTTCGAACTGCTCGGTCCGCCGAAACTCGGTCAGAAAACCGCCTTCGTCCATATAGGCATTGAGCGCTGCCTTTTCCTCCGCGCCGAACAGCGGCTGCATTTGCGGGATGAACTCACTGACCATTGCGCGCTTCCTTATGATAGGCTGCTTCGAGCCGCAGTATTTCGCGCTGATTCCTGGCTTTCAGAAACCGCGCTGGGACACCGCCATAGAGCGACCAAGCTTCGAGGTTGGTCTTGACGAGCGACTGAGCGCCGACTGCCGCGCCGTCGAACAGCGTGATATTCGGTAAAACGGTGCTGTTTGCGCCGACAATACAATGGCGACCGATCAGGATCTCGCCGATTTCGACATTGCCTTTATATTGTCGCGGGACCAGCGGCGACGCGATCCCCGCAACATAATCGTCGCTTCCCGCAGCAAGCACGACATTGGGCGCCAGCGTGGAAAACTGGCCGATTTTGATCGTCGCGTCAGGACCGCCGATAAACTTCGCACCCGAAGCAACATGGACACAGTCCGCTATTTCGAGCGCGGTGGATATGTAGCTGAAATCATCGAGGATCACGTTGTCGCCGATGCTGACGCGTTCCGGATAGCGAATTCTGACGGTTTTGCCGATGATGACGTTGCGACCACGATGGCGCAGCTTCGACAAGTCCGAGAACAGATTTTCACTCATAACCGACGGCGGTCTCGGTCAGCGCCGACATAGGGGCCGTTCTTGACTTCGAGTACCTGTGTATCATCGTCGAGGATGTCGTAGCCATGGCCGCCACGCAGCAAAATGATGATGTCCCCGGCACTTACATCGACTGAATCGATCAAGACTTCGCTTTGGTCATAGATGCGGGCTCTGATTCGGCCTTGCTTTACGAAGATGACTTCCTGCGTCCACATCACGCGCCGTTCGACTTCGTTGTGGATGTGGGCTTTAAGCTCTTTGCCTGCGCCATATCCCCAGACACCGGCCTGGATGAAGTCATCATCTTGCGAAAAGAAGCTCAATCCCTCCTTCCACGCAGCCGCGGCCGGAATATAACGAGCGAGCACGACATCTCCGTCGCGAAATTCCTGCATTTCCATGTCAGACTCCAAGTTTGAGATAATAATCGACAGCGTCCCTGATACCCTCTGTCAGGTCGCGTGACGGGCGCCAGCCGAAGTGCGCCGCGCCTCGGGTCCCGTCGACCGTCTTGTGTGGGGCGCCATCCGGCTTTGTCAGGTCGAACTCGAGTACTCCTTGATAACCGACGATATCTTTGATCAAGAAGGCCAAATCGCGGACCGAGATGCCCTTGCCGATGCCGATGTTCAGTGGTTGATCGGTGCGTGCGACATCCATGCCTCGCACCATTGCTTGTGCGCCGTCATCGACATGCAGCCATTCGCGCACTGGCGTTCCGGTTCCCCAAACCGAGACCTTGGGGAGGTCGAGCCGCCGGGCGTTTGCGATTTTCATAATCAGCGCGCCAAGCGCATGCGACCGCTCTTCCTCGAAATGATCTTCGGGGCCATACATATTCGAAAGGATAAGGTTCAGCACATCAAGGTCATATTGCCGAGCATAAGCCCAGCTGCCGACCCACGAAGCTTTGCGTGCAAACCCATATACGAGCACGGATTCATGAAGCGGACCGTCCCAAAACTCGTCTTCCTTGAAATGGGTGGCTGCACCCGGATAGGCACAATTCGAGATCGGATTGACGATACGTTTCGTCGCATGACGGTGCGCACAGTCGAGCAGATTGATCGTCATCTTCAGGTTATTGGAAAACAGCTCGGCAGGGTGTTTGTAGCCGAACTGTATGCCGCCCACGAACGCTGCACAATTCAGGACATAAGTTGGCTGGACCTTCGCGAACAAAGCTTCCGTCTGTTCGGCTGATCGCAAGTCAGTGCCGAGCGATCGCGACGTGCGGACAAAATCGGCACCACGCGCTTCGAGCGCTCTGCAGACGCGCTTGCCCAAAAACCCCGTCGCACCCGTGACCAAAATCATCTGTCGGGCGCTCCGTAGTCATCATTCTTGAGGTCGTACTGGACCATCATGCGAACGAGTTCCTGAAGGCTGGTGCGCGGATGCCATCCCAGTTTTTCAGCAGCTTTACGCGGGTCCCCCCACAGCAAATCGACTTCTGCCGGTCTGAAATAACGCTGATCGAGGCGGACACGAACGGCTCCGGTTGCCGTGTCGATCCCGGTTTCTTCGACGCCTGTGCCTTGCCACTGCAAGGTCACACCGATTTCTTGAAACGCCAT
>JANODH010000128.1:0-5152 GCA_031412595.1 Sphingomonas sp.
GTCCGCGTCCACGGCCCCTTCGTCAGCGACGAAGAAGTCAAAGCCGTCGCCGACCACTGGCGCGGACAGGGCAGCCCTGAATATATCCAGTCGGTCACCGAAGAACCCGAAGACGGCGGCTACGCCATGGACGGCGCCCCCACCGGCGAAGACAGCGCCGAAGACCAGCTCTACCGCAAAGCGCGGCAGCTGGTTGCCGAGTCACAGAAAGCCTCGACGTCGTGGCTCCAGCGACAATTGCGCGTGGGCTATAACAGCGCCGCACGACTGATCGAGCGGATGGAAGCCGATGGCGTGGTGTCACGGCCCGATCATGTGGGGCGCAGGGATGTGCTGATGGATACCGATGGGCGGGCGATTTAGGGCGGTCCGTTTGGGGGTGCTGACAGTCGGCTATATACGCCTCAATGTCCGAAACGTTGTCATATGCCGTCATCCCTCTACCGCCGGGGAGAGGGCGACTCAGCGCAGCTGAGCGGGGTGAGGGGTGTCTGTCACCGCTATCAATTCCCTTATCCCCCACACCCGCTCGCGCTGCGGCGCGTGTCGCCTCTCCCGCGAGGGGATAGGAACGTACCTTAAGCCGCCACTGCCAGCCTCACCCCCAGCGCCTTCATCACCCGCATCAGCGTATCCAGCGTCGGGTTCCCGCTTTCGCTGAGCGCCCGATACAGCGCCTCACGACTAACCTCCGCCTGCCACGCCAGCTTCGTAACCCGGGCCACTGACCATGATACGGCGCTCATAAAACCTTTGTAACCTTCGACAGCTGCGCGCGACCCCGATAAGGCAGCGCGGTGTCCCTAACCCGCCTCACGCTTACCGATTTCCGGTCCTATACCACCGCAACAATCGCGCCCGGCCCCGGTTTCGTCGTGCTGACCGGCGACAATGGCGCGGGCAAGACTAACATCCTCGAGGCCGTCTCGCTCCTCGCCCCCGGGCGCGGGCTGCGCGGGGCACCTTTAAGCGAAATGGCGCGCAAGGACGGCGCGGGGGGCTTCTCGCTCAGCGCGCAACTCGGCGACATCGATCTGGGTACCGGCACTCTGGCTGCCGCGCCCGAACGCCGCATCGTCCGGATCAACAGCGCGACCGCCTCGGCCACGGCGCTCTCCGAATGGCTCTCCATCGTCTGGCTCACGCCTGCGCAAGACCGCTTGTTCAGCAGCACGCCGGGCGAGCGCCGCCGGTTTCTCGACCGCCTTGTCCTTGCGCTCGATCCCGGCCACGCGCACCACAGCACGCGCTACGAAGCGGCCATGCGCCAACGCAACCGACTGCTCGCCGACGAACGCCCCGATCCCGACTGGCTGACGGCCCTCGAACAGGCGATGGAGACACACGGCAACGAGATCGAACGCGCGCGCGTGAACGCCACCAAGGCCATTTCCGAAGCGCAAAGCGCCGCAAACTTCCCGCGTTTCAAGCTGGCCATCCAAAGCACAGGGCCGGTCGACGCCAACCGGCTCGCCAGCAGCCGAAACATGCATGCCGCGGCCGGACGCGCGCTCCTTGGGCCGCACACCGACGATCTGCTCGTGACGTTTACCGAAAAGGATCAACCCGCGGCGCAAAGTTCGACCGGCGAACAGAAAGCGCTGCTGCTCGGCATCATTCTTGCTCATGCCGATCTCGTCGCCGAATCCGCCGGACGCAGGCCGATTTTGCTGCTCGATGAAATTGCCGCACACCTCGATCCATCGCGCCGCGCAGCGCTGTTCCACCGCCTGAGCGGCCGCGGCGGTCAGGTCTGGATGACGGGCACCGAAGCCACATTATTCACAGAGGTCTCCACAGACGCAACGCGCCTCCATGTCAGCGACGGTCGCTTGGAACCAAAATGATCAGGCGATGCGGTCCTGTCGGAGCTTCAGCACGGCATTCAGCAGCGGCGTCGACGTCTTTTCAAACGTACCCGGCGTCATTTTGATGAAATAGCGAAATTCGCGATTGAGATGGGATTGATCCGAAAAGCACAAGGCTGCGCGCTCCTCTTCGCCCGGATCGCTGATGCCGCGAACCGCAGCCGCCATGTCGAGAAAACGGCTGCGGCGCAGCACAGCCTTGGGCGTCAGCCCGAACGTCGCGCAGCACCGTCGCTCGAGCGCCCGTGCTGATAACCCGACACGTTCTGCTGCATCGATCACGCGCATCGTACTGTCCGTGTTGGCGATTTCTTCGAATGCAGCCATCGTTTGATCGACAGGCTGATTGCCGAATTTTGCAACTTGCCGGCGCCAAAAATGTTCGAGAGCCGCAACGATGGCATCGTCATCATCGGCCGCGATCGCCGCTTGCACAAGAACATCGGCATCCTCACCCCATGTCGCGCGGCCCGAAAACATACCGTCGGCGAAATCGCTGGCTTTGCGGTCACAAATTGCCGGCCACCCGCTAGGACGGATCGCGGTCCCAGCAACAACAAAAGGTCCGCGCACCCGGACGTTGAAGCAACGCGAATTGTTGCCGAACAAAATCGCCGGCCCTTCGACCTGCCAGTCGCCGGGCGTAAATTCGGCCGCCCAATCACCTTGCAGAATCAGCCGCAGCATCGCCGTTTCGGACAGCAACGGATCAATCAATTCCATATCCGCAGGCAAGTCTGCGCGGAATACGAAATGATTTCGCAAATACGGCGCCAGATCGGAAGAAGGCGCGAAGTTCCGGGACTGCAACATGCTGCAGTATGCTCCTGATTTTACGCGACTTGAGGACCGTCTTTCACGGCTTTTCACAACATTGCAATCCCCTGACTTCCAGTCGCGGACAGACGCATTTTCCTTGGGTTTTTATGACAGTTTGCCTATAGGCTTGCCATGACAGACACTCCCCAAATACCCGCTGACGACACTCCGCCCGACAACACGCCAAACGCCAACACCTATGATGCGGATTCCATCAAGGTTCTCAAGGGGTTGGATGCTGTCCGCAAGCGTCCCGGCATGTATATCGGCGATACCGATGACGGCTCTGGCCTGCATCACATGGTGTTCGAAGTCAGTGACAACGCAATCGACGAAGCGCTCGCCGGCCATTGTGACCGGATTTTCATTACGTTGAACGCGGACGGGTCGGTTTCGGTCGAGGACAATGGTCGCGGCATCCCGACCGGCATGCACAGCGAAGAAGGCGTCAGTGCCGCCGAAGTTATCATGACGCAGCTTCACGCTGGTGGTAAATTCGAAAACACGTCCGACGATAATGCCTACAAGGTTTCAGGCGGCCTCCACGGCGTCGGTGTGTCCGTCGTCAACGCATTGTCCGAATTTCTCGATCTGACGATCTGGCGTGACGGGCAGGAGCATTACATGCGCTTTGCCTTTGGCGATGCGGTTGCGCCGCTGAAGCTGGTCGGTCCCGCGCCGGAGGGGAAGAAGGGCACCAAGGTCACGTTCCTGCCCAGCCCCGCGACGTTCAAGATCATCGAATTCGATTTCGAAAAGCTCGAACATCGCTACCGCGAACTGGCCTTCCTCAATTCGGGCGTCCGCTTGTTCCTGGTCGACGCGCGCCATGCCGAGCGCAAGGAAGTCGAGCTCTATTACGAAGGCGGAATTGCGGCGTTCGTGAAATTCCTCGACCGCGCCAAAAACCCCCTATTTCCAGAACCAATTGCGGTCCACGGGCAGCGCGATGGGGTCGGGATCGATGTCGCGCTCGAATGGAACGACAGCTATTACGAAAATGTTCTACCGTTCACCAACAACATTCCGCAGCGCGATGGCGGCACGCATTTGTCGGCCTTCCGTGCCGCGCTGACTCGCACACTGAACAACTATGCCGAAAAATCGGGGTTGATGAAGAAGGAAAAGGTCACGTTGACCGGCGAGGACATGCGCGAAGGACTGACCGCGATCGTCTCGGTCAAGCTGCCCGATCCCAAATTCTCGTCGCAGACCAAAGACAAGCTGGTTTCGTCCGAAGTCCGCCAGCCACTCGAAAGCTTGATGGCCGACAAGATGGCCGAATGGCTCGAAGAAAACCCCGCGCACGCCCGCGCGATCATCCAAAAGACCATCGATGCTGCCGCTGCCCGCGAAGCTGCCAAGAAAGCGCGTGAAGCCAGCCGCAAGTCGGTCATGGGCATTGCGTCGCTTCCCGGCAAGCTTGCCGATTGCCAAGAAAAAGACCCGGCCAAATCCGAATTGTTTCTCGTCGAAGGCGACAGCGCTGGTGGTTCCGCCAAGCAGGGTCGCGATCGCCATTTTCAGGCGATCCTCCCGTTGCGCGGCAAGATCCTGAACGTCGAACGGGCGCGGCTCGACCGGATGCTGTCGTCGAAGGAAATCGGCACGCTCATCCAGGCCATGGGCACCGGCATCCACGATGATTTCAACATCGAGAAACTGCGTTATCACAAGATCGTCATCATGACCGACGCCGATGTCGACGGCGCGCATATCCGCACGCTGCTGTTGACGTTTTTCTATCGCCACATGCGCCATGTGATCGACAATGGTCATCTCTTCATCGCGCAGCCGCCGCTTTACAAAGCATCGCGGGGTCGGAGCGAAATGTATCTGAAAGACGACAGCCAGCTCGACACTTATCTCGTCGAAGCGGGCGTCGCTTCGACCCGGCTCGAGGGACCGAGCGGCGCGCGGTCGGGAGCGGACCTTTTGCAACTCGTCGAACATGCGCGGCGGATGCGCGCACTGATGCGCTATGTTCCGCGGAAATACGATCCGACGATCATCGAAGCTTTTGCGCTGATGGGTGCGCTCGATCCTGATTTGCCGACCGACCAGCGCCAACAGGCCGCCGAACGCGCCGCAAGCTGGCTCGACCGCGCCGATCCGGAAGCAAAATGGACGGCTAATATCGCAGCAGAGGGCGGCTATCACCTCGAACGACTCTGGCGCGGCGTGACCGATCATCACATCATCGAAGGCGCGTTCCTCGGTTCCGCCGAAGCGCGCAAGCTGCACGGCCTCGCGGTCGAGCAAGGCGAAGCGTATGAACAGACGGCACGGATCGTCTCGTCCAAGGCGGCGGCAGCGGCGCAGGCCGAAGTCGATGCCGCCGACGACGAAGCGGCGGCGACCGAGGCACCGGCCCAGGCACCCGCGGCGACCGCCGCGAAGGGGTCGATGATGGTCGCGCGGCCGTCGCAATTGCTCGACGCGATCCTCGCCGCGGGCCGCAAGGG
>JANODH010000129.1:0-9632 GCA_031412595.1 Sphingomonas sp.
CCGAGGCGCAGAAAATCGGCGGGACAGCGGCATTCATCGACGCCGAGCATGCACTTGATCCGGCCTATGCGAAGAAACTCGGTGTCAATATCGATGATCTTATCGTTTCGCAGCCCGATACCGGCGAGCAGGCACTGGAAATCTGTGACTCATTGGTGCGCTCGAACGCTGTTGATGTGCTGGTAATCGACTCGGTCGCGGCGTTGGTGCCGCGTGCTGAGATCGAGGGTGAAATGGGCGATAGCCATGTTGGCCTGCAGGCTCGCCTCATGAGCCAGGCATTGCGCAAGATTACGGGCTCGATCAGTCGTTCGCGTTGCACGGTTATTTTCATCAACCAGATTCGAATGAAAATCGGCGTCATGTATGGTTCGCCTGAAACGACAACAGGCGGCAACGCGCTCAAATTTTATGCTTCGGTCCGGCTCGATATTCGTCGTACGGGCCAAATCAAGGCGGGTGAAGACATCGTCGGCAACACGACACGCGTCAAGGTCGTGAAAAACAAGGTCGCGCCGCCGTTCAAGCAAGTCGAATTTGATATCATGTATGGGCAGGGCATTTCCAAGACTGGCGAAATTCTCGACCTCGGCGTGAAGGCCGGTATCGTCGAAAAGTCGGGCGCTTGGTTCAGCTACGACTCGGTCCGCGTCGGCCAGGGGCGTGAAAACTCGAAAGTATTTCTCGCAGAAAATCCCGAGATCGCAGGCCGTATTGAAGCCGCCGTCCGTGCGCGGACAGATAAGGTGGCGGAAGAACTGATGGTTGGTCCGGCAGCGGATGACGATGCCTGATTTGCAGCTCTCCGTTGTGTGAACTTTGAAAACTTCGGTGCCCCATATCGCTCTGATCGGAGCGCCGACAGACATCCATTCGTCATTCTTGCGCGGTCCTGCAGCCGGGCCTGCCGCCATCCGTGCCGCGCTTGCAAGTGATCATGCCAATAGTTTTGCCGAAGATGGCACTGAGATTGGCGCAGACATCATTGTCGACGACGTCGGTGATCTTCGCTTGTTGGAGGCGTCTGGCGACGATGCACTGATCGAGGTTGCTGTTGCGGCTGCGACGCGTGCTGGTGCAATGCCGCTCGTTCTCGGGGGTGATCACTCAGTCAGCTTACCGGTTGTGGCTGCACTCGCCGGGCTTTATGGTCCGCTCAACATTCTCCACTTTGATGCACATCCCGACATTTATGATGATTTTGGTGGCGATCCACGCAGTCATGCTTCGCCATTTGCACGCATCATGGAACGTGGCTTTGCCAAACGTCTCGTTCAGGTGGGTATCCGGACGATGAACAGACATTGCCGAGAACAGGTCGCGCGCTTTGGCGTCGAAGTTATTGAAATGCGCGATTTTGCCATTGATCGCGTGCCTGTTCTCGACGGGCCGCTTTATATCAGTATCGATATGGATGGCTTCGATCCCAGTGTTGCGCCAGGCGTGTCGCACATCGAACCCGGTGGCCTCAGCACGCGCGACGTTCTGACTGTCCTTGGCCGTCAAACGGCGCTGATCGCTGGGGCCGACGTTGTGGAGCTTAACCCGTCGCGCGACATCAACGGCATGACGGCCGTCCTCGCCGCAAAACTTGTCCGAGAACTGTCAGCCCTTCGTTTGCGAAATGGCGAGCCATTGATATGATTAGCCGACGAATTCTCGTTGCTTCGAGTTTTGCAGCCGGCGCAACAGCGCTGCTCCCGCGCTGCTCGTCTGCCGCCGCAGCTCACCTATCGTCTCGCACGATGAACATCGCGCAAATAGGACGCCCGGAGCGTGCCGCTCGCCTTGCCACGGCGCAGCGGCTGATGGCTGCCAATGATATTGGTGCTGTGCTGATCGAACCTGGTTCTAGCCTCGATTATTTCACTGGCGTTCGATGGCGGCGCAGCGAGCGGCTGACGTGTGCAATTCTGCCCGTCACTGGCAGACCCTGCATTGTGACGCCTTTTTTCGAGGAGCCGTCAGTCCGCGAATCGCTCGGGATCGATGCGGATGTGCGCGTTTGGCAGGAAGATGAAAGTCCGAGCGCGCAAGCGGTCGCTTTTCTCAAGAGCCAAAACCTTGCTGACGGGTCCATCGGCATTGAGGAAACGGTCCGCTTCTTTGCCAGTGAAGGCCTTCGAGAGGCAATGCCGAGTGCAAAGATCGTTTCGGCCAATCCGGTCGTTCGTGGGTGCCGGATGATCAAGACCTCCGCGGAAATTGCACTGATGCAGACTGCAACAGACATTACCGTCGCGGCTATCAATCATGCGATACCACGCATCAAACCGTGGATGATGCCGTCGGAAATCAGCGCAATGATCAATACGGCAACGATTACGATGGGTGGCACTCCGGAATTCGCTCTTGTGTTGCTTGGTGAAGCGAGTTCTTATCCGCACGGTTCGGGGAAACCACAGCGGGTGACACTGCGTGAGCCGATCCTCATGGATGTCGGTTGCAATGTCGGGGGCTATCAATCGGACGTTTCACGCACGGTCGTACTCGGCGGCGCAACAGATAAGCAACGCCGCGTTTTCGGCGACATGCAGCAGGGGCAGCGCATCGCCTTTGCGGCAGCGCAGATCGGCCGGACGGCAGGTTCGGTCGACGATGCTGTCCGCGCCTATTATGAAAATCTCGGTTATGGCCCACGCTATAAACTTCCTGGGCTGTCGCACCGCACGGGTCATGGGATCGGGATGGATGGGCATGAGCCCGTCAACCTCGTTCATGGCGAAACGACGCTGCTCAGCGCCGGCATGTGCTTTTCGAACGAACCGGGGCTGTATTTGCCCGGCGAATTCGGCGTGCGGATTGAGGATTGTTTTCACATGACGGCGCGCGGGCCGGAATGGTTCTCCAAGCCACAGGTGTATATCGACGCTTAAATCAGGATAGGACGCGGACCGATGGGGGCATTGTTAAGGAGACATGGCGAAGAGTATCGCGGCCACCGGATTGCGGCCGCACCTGGTACCCATGAAGCGGTGCTGGCAGCAGTGAAGCGTAACTGTCACAAGTCCGCACATATTCTCGACTTGGCTGCTTTTAGCGGTGCCATGCTGACTCGTCTTCGCGATCATGGCTTTGATAATCTGGTCGCTTCGGACTTAAAGAACCACTTAACCGATCCGGACGAATTCCCTTTTTTTCAATGTGACTTCAACACTGAATTTGCGCCACATTTTTCAGACAGGCGCTTTGACTGCATTATTGCATCGGAGATTATCGAACATCTCGACGACCCTCGTCACTTTTTGAGGGAATGTCACAAGTTGCTGGCGCAAAATGGCGTCTTGATTGTGTCGACGCCCAACATTGCGTTTTTCGAGGGCCGGATCAAATTTCTACTCACAGGCGAACTTTGGGGCTTCGGGCACAAAAACTATGCGGGACAACGCCACATTACGGCAATTTCGCGCGAGCAATTTCCGTTGATGTTTGACGAGTGTGGGTTTCGCCAACTCGAAATTACGACCGCGGGATCGTTTGCGACAAAACTCCGTATGGTGCTCACCGCACCAATCCGTCTGCCAATGCGGTGGATCTTCGGGCCGAGTGTCATCGGAGAAACGCTTTTTTGTGTCGGCATAAAGGCCGACACGGCGTCAGCTACGCATTCGAGCGCTGCTTTGTGGGGCAATTGATCCTAATTGCCCACCTTGAGCATCCGCATCGTCTCCCGTAAGCGCACAACATGACATCGACCAACGACATCCGCCGCAGTTTCCTCGATTATTTCGAAGGGCAGGGGCATGCCCGCGTGCCGTCTTCGCCGCTTGTGCCGCATAACGATCCGACGCTGATGTTCGTCAACGCCGGGATGGTGCCGTTTAAGAATGTCTTCACCGGCCTCGAAACACGGCCTTACGTTACGGCAGCATCGAGCCAGAAATGTGTGCGCGCGGGCGGCAAGCATAATGACCTCGACAATGTCGGCTATACGGCGCGGCACCATACGTTTTTCGAGATGCTCGGGAATTTCTCGTTCGGCGATTATTTCAAGGAACAGGCGATCCATCATGCATGGACACTGCTGACGCGCGACTGGGGACTCCCGGCCGACAAGCTTACCGTCACGGTTTATCACACCGATGACGAAGCGCATGCGCTGTGGCGCAAGATTGCCGGTCTGCCGGACAGTCGCATCATCCGCATCGCGACGTCTGATAATTTCTGGTCGATGGGCGATACCGGGCCGTGCGGGCCGTGTTCGGAAATCTTTTACGATCATGGCGACCACATCGCAGGTGGCCCGCCGGGCAGCGCGGACGAAGACGGCGATCGCTTCGTCGAAATCTGGAACTTGGTCTTCATGCAATATGACCAGCGCGGACCGGACGATCGCATCTCGCTGCCCAAACCGAGCATCGACACTGGTATGGGCCTCGAGCGGATTGCCGCTGTCATGCAAGGGGTACACGATAATTACGACACCGATACGTTCAAAGCGCTGATCGCTGAGTCGGGCGAACTGACGAAGACCCAAACGACCGGTGACAACCAGGCGTCGCATCGCGTGATTGCGGATCATCTGCGGACGTCAGGATTCCTGATTGCCGATGGTGTTTTGCCGTCGAATGAAGGGCGCGGGTATGTTCTCCGCCGGATCATGCGGCGAGCGATGCGTCATGCCCATATTCTCGGTGCAAAAGAGCCATTGATGCACCGGCTCGTTCCGTCACTGGTGGCAGAGATGGGCGGCGCTTTCCCCGAACTGGTGCGCGCGCAGGCGACTGTGGAAGCGACGCTCCTCCAGGAGGAAACGCAGTTTCGTCGGACGCTGCAGAACGGGTTGAAGCTGCTCGACGATGTAACGGCGGGCATGGCAGCGGGTGCGACGCTGCCGGGCGACGTCGCGTTCAAGCTTTATGACACTTATGGCTTTCCCTATGATCTGACCGAGGACGCGCTGCGGATGCAGGGGCTGGGGATTGATCGCGCCGGGTTCGATGAAGGGATGGCCCGGCAAAAGGCGATGGCGAGAGCGGCGTGGAAGGGCTCGGGCGCAAAAGCGTCTGAAGATGTCTGGTTCGACATCGCCGAGCGTGTCGGCGGCACGGAATTTACGGGCTACGCTTCGATCAAAGGTGTCGGCGCGGTCATGGCACTTCTGGTCGATGGCGTCGAAGTCGATGCGATCGAAGCGCCGGCAACGGCCGTCGTAATTACCAATCAGACGCCGTTCTATGGGGAAAGCGGGGGGCAGACCGGCGACGCTGGGTGGCTGAGCAGTGACAACGGCTTGCGGGCCCATGTGACCGACACGTCGAAGCCGCTTGGGCGATTGCATGCACACCACGTGTCGATCGAGGCTGGCAAGATCTCGGTCGGGGACAACGTGGATCTCGCGATCGATGCAAAGCGCCGCGATCAAATCCGCGCGAACCACAGTGCAACGCACTTGCTTCATGCGGCCCTGCGCAACCGTCTTGGCGCGCATGTCAGCCAAAAAGGCAGCATGGTCGCGCCGGACCGTCTGCGCTTCGACTTTTCGCATGGGGGGTCGCTATCGAGTGCCGACGTCGCTGCAATCGAAATCGAGATAAATGCTGAGATTCGCAGCAACGAACCGGTAACGACGCGGCTGATGACGCCCGATGACGCTGTTGCCGCCGGAGCGCTGGCGCTATTCGGTGAGAAATATGGCGACGAAGTCCGCGTGCTGAGCATGGGTCCGAAAGCTGACGCAGCTTCGCATTATTCCGTCGAACTGTGTGGCGGTACGCATGTGAATGCGCTGGGCGATATTGCCTTGTTCAAAATCGTATCGGAAGGGGCCGTCGCGAGCGGCATCCGTCGTGTGGAAGCAATGACGGGCGAAGCGGCGCGTCTTTGGCTGACGGAACGCGAGGACAAGCTGAAAGGCATTGCAAATGCACTTAAGGCCAGCCCGGACGATGCGCCCGCTCGGGTGTTAGCGCTTGCAGACACAGTGAAGCGGCTCGAAAAGGAACTGGCTGACGCAAAAAAAACAGCTGCTCTGGGTGGTGGCGCAACAGCCGAACCCGAGGATGTTGCCGGCATTCCGTTTCTTGCTCAGAGCTTCGACGGTCTTGATCCCAAAGAATTGCGCGGGCTCGCAAACGATGCGCGCGCTCGGATCGGATCAACAGTAATCGCGATGCTCACAGTGAACGAAGGTCGTGCTTCCATTCTTGTTGCTGTCTCGGATGACTTGATCGCACGCTTTTCGGCAATCGAACTTGTTCGGGCAGGCGTTATTGCGCTTGGCGGGCAGGGCGGCGGTGGCAAGCCCGATATGGCGCAGGGCGGCGGTCCCGACGGTTCTAAGGCCGCCGATGCCATTTCGGCAATTCGGTCTATGCTCTCAGCTTGATTTCAGGCGTGGCGCTGTATCGAGAAGACCAGCAGCCTTGATTTCGGCCCGCAGTTCGTCGCGTTTCGCATGAATCGACGCAATGACCGGGCCCATCGCGACGCCAAGATCGACCAGCACGGCTTCTGAAAGTTGCAAGGAGCTTTCTAACGTCTCGGGAACGGCGTCAGTCGCGCCGGCTCGATAGAGTGCAGCTGCATGCTCGGGATCGCGCGCTCGGACGATTATCGTCAATGCCGGGTATTGCGCTCGCAACTTGCTGGTTAGTCGTAAGTTCTGGACCGGATCATCCATCGTGAAGACGACTGACACCGCTGTGCCGATGCCCAGACGGGTCAGTGTTTCGAGGCGCACGGCATCGCCGAAGCGGACCGGTAGCCCAGCGCGACGGGCCGCTGCAACGGCATCGACGTTTGCCTCAATCGCGGTCCACGGGCGACGATGCCTGTCAAGCATTTCGGCAACCATGACCCCCACCCGGCCAAAGCCCACTATAATCGTATGTGGAGACGCCCGATCGTGCTCGTCTTCGCCCGTAACGTCACCGAGCTCGATGCGGCGAGCGATGTCGTGACCGATTCGTGCAAGCAATGGTGTTGCCGTCAAGCCGATCGCTGTGACGACTTGCCAGAACGCGGCATCGTTGCGGTCGATCAGTCCGGCTGCCGCCGCTGCGGCGAGAACGATTAAAGTTGTTTCCGATGGACTCGCCATCAGCACGCCTGTTTCGATCGCAACGCCGCGGCGAACGCCACCAAGGTGCAGCAGTGTCGTTGTAACGGCAGTCTTGATAACGACGACGCCGACGACAGCAGCAACAAGCAGCTGCCAGTTTTCGGCTATCATCTGCAGGTTCAGGCTCATCCCGACGCTGATAAGGAAGACGCCGAGTGCAAGCCCTTTCAATGGTGCAACGACTGCTTCTACTTCGTCCGCATAATCGGTTTCGGCAATCACGAGCCCCGCGACGAGGGCGCCGACGATCGGCGAAAGGCCCACTGACGTCGTGGCCACGCTTGCAAGGATGACGACAAGCAAACTGGCGGCTAGAAATAGCTCGGGGCTTTTTGTTCGCGCCGCTTGCGAAAATAGCAGTGGCAATGCGAATTTCCCGATCAGGAGCATGGCAGCGACCGTTGCGATCCCGAGGCCGATTGTCGAGGCAAACGACGCGTAACTGCCGCCGCCTCCGATAGCACCGAGCGTGAAAATTATGGGGACCAGCGCAAGATCTTCGAAAAGCAGCATCGCAAATGCAAGGCGCCCGACAGCACTTGTCGTGCCGGCGATAGGCAAAACTAGCGCAGTCGACGATAGCGCAAGCGCAATGCCAAGGCCAAATGCCGCCTCTGCCGATCGGCCGACGAAATAAAGCGCGGCTGCAATCAGGAGCCCTGAAACGAACAACTCTGCGGCACCAAAGCCGATGACACGTCGGCGCATGCCCCAAAGACGGCGGAATGAAAGTTCAAGGCCGATCGAAAAAAGAAGCAGAATAATGCCCAGTTCAGCAAAAGGCCCGATCGCGTCGGGATCTGTAATCGACACATAATAAAGCGGCGGGAACTGGCGGACGTAAGCACCCAGTCCGAAGGGGCCGACGAGAATGCCGACAAGAATGAAGCCGATTACTGGCGTTACGCGTGCCCGCGCGAATGCAGGGATGACCAAACCGGCCGCGCCCAGAATGACAAGTGCGTCAGAAAAGCCGGTCGAATCGAGTGTCAGCGCCATGCGGCACCGTAGGGTGCATTATCGCATTCGGTCGATATACTTCACAGCTGCCGTCGGACGGTCATCTCTGACGCCTTTAAGGCGCGACGTTATTTCCAGTCGTTCATTGCCGTTTCGAGATTGAGCCGGACAGCTTCAAAAAATTGCTCGGTCGTCATCCACGCCTGATCGGGGCCGATAAGGATCGCCAGATCCTTCGTCATGCCGCCTTGTTCGACTGTGTAAATACAAGCTCGTTCAAGCGTTTCGGCAAATTTGGTAACGTCCGGTGTCTCGTCGAACTTACCGCGATATTTAAGACCGCCAGTCCAGGCGAAAATCGATGCGATCGGATTTGTAGAAGTCGCCTTGCCAGCCTGATATTGGCGATAATGCCGCGTCACGGTACCATGCGCAGCTTCGGCTTCGACAGTCTTGCCGTTCGGCGTCAGCAGCACTGACGTCATTAAACCGAGCGAGCCGAAGCCCTGTGCAACCTGATCCGATTGCACATCGCCATCATAATTCTTGCATGCCCAAACAAATTTGCCTGACCACTTCAGCGCCGATGCGACCATGTCGTCGATCAGGCGATGTTCGTAGGTGATGTTCGCCTCGGCAAACTTGGCCTTGAATTCGGCGTCGAAAATATCCTGAAACAGATCTTTGAACTGGCCATCATAGGCTTTGAGGATCGTGTTTTTCGTCGACAGATAGAGCGGCCAGCCCCGACCGAGCGCGTAATTCATGCTGGCGCGCGCAAAATCGCGGATCGATTCATCGAGATTGTACATGCCCATGGCAATTCCCGATGACGGGAACTGGAACACTTCTTCGTCGATCATCGTGCCGTCGTCGCCTTCGAACACCATGCGGAGCTTGCCTGGGCCAGGCACACGAAAGTCTGTTGCGCGGTACTGGTCACCGAACGCGTGACGGCCGACTACGATCGGGTCAGTCCATCCCGGGATCAGCCGCGGCACGTTTTTGATGACGATCGGTTCGCGGAAAACGACACCGCCGAGGATATTGCGGATTGTGCCATTGGGCGACTTCCACATTTTCTTAAGTTTGAATTCCTCGACGCGCGCCTCGTCGGGCGTGATTGTCGCGCATTTCACACCGACGCCATATTTGGCGATGGCGTTCGCCGAATCGACAGTGATTTTATCATTTGTCTGATCACGAACTTCGACGGCAAGATCATAATAATGCAAGTCGATATCGAGATACGGAAGGATCAGCCGGTCACGTATCCACTGCCATATGATCCGGGTCATCTCGTCGCCATCTATTTCGACGACAGGATTTTTTACCTTGATCTTGGACATGTGCGACAGCTCCGGGGAGAGGGACTGTCGCGTCGTTAGAGGGGCAGGCGGCTGCGATCAACTGGTCACGGAACGCATCTCCGCATTGTATCGCTCCGCCAACAACCCTACACTTCTGTTATGGTTAGCAATTCAAATATTCCCGTCGCGTCGGGTGGCGTTAAATGGCGAGTTCCCGCGGTTCACCCTGAAGGACGCAAGTTCGTGGCCATCGCCGCTGCGATTACAGCAGCGGCGTGGCTCTGGATCCCGGGACTGAC
>JANODH010000130.1:0-17859 GCA_031412595.1 Sphingomonas sp.
ATGGGGCTGTTTACCGGGGCCAATACTGGCAAGATGCTGGTCCGCCTTTGAACGAAAGGGAAGATGATATGGCCATCAAAAACAGTCTCGCGGCTTTTCAGGTGACCATTAGCAATCATTGCGCCTGCATCGGCCATGAACGTGCCCATCTGCGGCAGGAAATCGTTGAACAGCAGCCCTTCGATCCGCAGCCGCATGCCGATCACGCGCGCGAAATATTTGAGCGGCATCGGCGCGCCGCTGTTGTAAACATCGATCACGCCACAAATCGCAAAGCGTGCATTGAGCCGGGCCGTGGCAAGCGCCGCATCGAGATGTTCGCCGCCGACATTGTCGAAATAGACATCGATCCCTTTGGGCGCCGCCTCGATCAGCTGCGGCAGAACCGGTCCCGCTTTGTAATCGATGCAGGCGTCCGCGCCGAGTTCCTTGACCCAAGCGCATTTGTCAGCACCGCCTGCCGAACCGATGACTGTCATACCTTTGGCTTTGGCAATCTGGACGACTGCCATGCCGACGGCACCTGCGGCGGCCGATACGAACACGATATCGCCGGCTTTTGCCGCTGCGGTGTGAAGCAGCCCGAAATAGCCGGTCGCACCCGTCAGGCCCATATTATGCAAGAAAGTCTGGATCGGCAGGCCGGTGTCGGGCAATTTGTTCACGCCGCCCAATGTGCCATCGCCCAATTCGATCACGGCTTCGTCGCGCCATCCCATCATGTGCATGACCTTGTCACCGATCGCATAGCCATCGGCTTTGCTCTCCGTCACAGTGCCGATTGCACCCCCTGTCATCGGTTCGCCGATCGCAAACGGCGGCACATAGCTTTTCACGTCGTTCATTCGCCCGCGCATGTAGGGGTCGACCGAAAGCCAGCTGTTTGACACACGAATCTGGCCGTCAGTGAGTGGCGCGCTGGGGAAATCTTTCAGTTCGAAATCGCTTGCAACGGGCATTCCCTTGGGACGTGATTTCAAAGTCCATGCGCGTGTCATGCTGTCTCTCCTGAAATTCTTGTTGCTGTCCTAAACTGAAACCGATTGCGCACAAGACATTGCGTCGGGGAAACTGGCTCGCTAAGGGCGCAACGCTCGCATGGGTCGCGGGGCTGTAGCTCAGTTGGTAGAGCGCGTCGTTCGCAATGACGAGGTCAGCGGTTCGATTCCGCTCAGCTCCACCAGCCAGCGATGCTTTGCGCAGGATCGCGTTGGACTGGCGGAGCTCGCGGTTCGCGCGCTCCAGCACCAGCCTGACCGCAGGCTCGCGCCTTTCGGGTGCATATTTATTCGTTGTTTGGTGATAGCGCTCTGTTGGCCGTCTGCGAGTTTATAGTGTCGCGAATCCAAAGGATGCTTGCTCGTGCCTTCGGTGTTGCTGAAACCGGACATTCATTTAATTATCATGCTAAGGCTGCTTGCTGAGCATCATGGGAGATCAGAAAATGACGGTTGCATCAATCCTTCGCGAAAAGGGCAACACGATCATCTCGGTTCGCCCCGAGACACCATTGATGGAACTTGTCGACACGATCGCTTCGCGGCGCATCGGCGCAGTGCTTGTGCTTGACGATACCGGCATTCTCGCCGGCATCGTCAGCGAGCGGGACGTCGTTAAGGCGCTTGCCGCAAGGGGGCCCGAACTGCACCACGTCAATGCCGGTGACGTAATGACCGCCAATGTTACCACGGTCACGCCGGCGAGCTCGATCAACGAAGCCATGGAACTGATGGACCGGGGCTATTTCCGTCACCTGCCGGTGCTTGACGAAGGCGCTTTGGTCGGCATCATCAGTGTTAGGGACGTTGTCCGCGCGAGGATTGATCGCCATGTCCAAGAAAACGAGTCACTCGTTTCGTATATCAATAACCGCGTTTGAAGCGCCGCTCGAAAAATACGATGTCGCACGTCTGAATTGCGATTATGGGACGGCATGTTTGGTCGATTGACGTTTTTGTCTCGAGCGCTTTTTATGTTTTGCCAATTTTCGCGATAACGATAATCGCAAGTGCCAAGAGAAGAATAGCGCCGGCCTCGAAAACGATATTTTCGGGTGCCATTTCTTTGCCCTGAAGGACGATGAGACGCGACAAAGCCGTGATCGCGATGAAGATCGGATAAATAAAGGGCGAACCGAGCCGCGTATAAAATACCGCGACCATTCCGATCACTTCTGTGTAAAGAAACATCAGGAGAATATCGGCAAGCGTAATGGTTTGTGAATGCCAGATGCCGATGATTTCGATGAGTGCAGCACCAAGTGTCATCAGTGCGATTGCGATCAGCAATCCGCTTTCGATCAGCCGAAAGCCTGACGTCGCGGCGTTACGCATTTTGCCCCCGAATTTCGGGTTTCCGAGCGGCTCGCTGATTTTTGCCTCACCACGCAGCTCAGGTGACTCGGTCGCTAGGTTTTCTGACGGCATGGCACTATGCTCATGCCTTATTCTTCGCGGCTGTTCCAGTGCCACGTTAAGCCGCTTTTCAGTTAGCAGAGATTACGGCCAGCATACGAATTCAAAAGCCGCCGGTAAGTCGTCCTCCTGTGGGTGGGTGGTAACCCGTCCGCTTTGGTGCGAACTGGACAGATGAGTGCGCCGCCAGGCTACGGGAGAAGGGAACAGAGCCATCGACTGAGCGCTCTCTGGATGGGCTCTGATCGACTGACGCCGCCTCTATGCTCTGCTCAATGACGGTATCTGTCTCATAGGTATTGACGAGGAACAATGGCGCAATTTTCAATGTGACTGATCCGTTGATCCGCCGCACCACGGAAGCAAAAGCGTCGTAGACACGATCGGGTCGTAGCTGTACCGATGCGGGTATAAATCCGCCCAGATTATGATCGGAGGCGTCGCTAGCGAACATTTAAGCCGGAGTACGGGGTGAAGCAGAGTTCATTGAAGCGTGCCGCTTGGGCCATTTTGATGGCTCACGTCTTCCTCTCGATGTTTGGCCTCGTCGGTATTGCCATCATGGCGCCGCACCCAGAGATATGGAGTGACTGGAGTTTGCTTGCGGCACTGTTCCCGTTGGCTGTCGCGCAGGGTGGCAACGTCCAAATTATTCTCGGCGCCGCCGCCGTCTTTGCATTCGGCACGGTATTGGCCGGGCCGCGAGCCATGTTCATTTTTTTCGCGGTTTCGGTCACGTTGTCGCTGCTTTTCGAATTTACCGGCACCTCGTTCGGCTGGCCGTTTGGCAATTATGAATACACAGAGATGTTTGGCTTCAAATTTTTGGGCAAGGTCCCCCCGGTCATTCCACTGTCGTGGTTTTCAATGGGCTTCGCCTCCTTCGCCGTTGCCACCGCACTCGTGCGCACATGGTATGGCGCCGCCCGCCTGTGGCCGTCGATCCTGATAGGCTCAGCCATGCTTGTGGCGTGGGATTTGGTGCTCGATCCCGCCATGTCGCATCCAAGCTTGCTGCTGCAATATTGGATTTGGGAGGATGTCGGCCCTTATCTGGGCATACCGATTGTGAATTTCTTCGGCTGGATGGCAACCGGTGTCATCTTCATGGCTGTGGCCAGTCACCTTGATGATCGCTTGCGGCCGATCCGAGGGGACCAGGGGGCGTTCTTCCTTATAATGTACGTATGCAATTTGCTGTTTGCGGCGGGAATCTGCCTCGGCAATCAGATCTGGCTGCCCGCTCTGCTCGGGCTCGGACTGGCGTCAGTTGTCATGCTGGCGTGGTTTTGGCCGGGCGTCCGGCCCGCGATGCTTCGTCGTGACGCTTGAACTTGCTTCCCACCTTCGTTGACGTTTCCGGCTTTGCGATGCGCGTGGGTGCGAGGTTGGCTGTCAACGCGTCTGAAGTCACTGCCACGAGCATAGAGCAGGTTCCGAAATCCGGCCCCGTGATCCTCGCTGTCCGGCATTATCACCATCTGTTGGACGGGCTCGGGCTGTTGGCGCACAGCCACCGTCCGCTCCATATCATGATCGGGCTGGATTGGGTTAGCACGCGCTCAAAGCGCTGGCTGATGGAAAGCCTGGCGCGCGGATGCGCCTGGCCTGTGACGCTGCGCACCAGCGAAGACTGGCAGGGCGACGGCGAGACTGGCTTTGAAGCAGCATCAGCATACCGCCCCGATGAAATCCGAACCTACCAACAGCGGGCCTTTCGCCAATGCGTAAAATTGCTCGGCTGTGAGCGCGTCGTGGTCTTCTTTCCGGAAGCCTATCCGGTAATCGATCCGCACACCGTCCGCAAACCGAGGCAGGAAACACTAGCGCCTTTCAAATCCGGCTTTGCGCGGGCAGCGGTTACTGCCGCCCGGCGGCATGGTCGCCCGGTCAGCGTGGTGCCAGTGGGCATCCGCGCCAATGCCGCCCACGAGCGCCGCCTGGCCTTTGGCTTTGGGCAGGCGAGGTTGGTGACGGCAACATCGGATGTCGAATGCCTTGTCGCGCAAGTAAGGTCCGACATCTGCCGGCTCAGTCAGTAGCCGTCGTGGCGCAAGGACACGACATCGCCATCTACCTTTTGTTGGGTGTCGTGATTGCCCAGATCGCGATGGCTGCCTTCGTGTTTCGGCAATTCCCTCGGGTGGCCAACATGCGCCGTATCCCGGCCAGCACTGTACCAGCGCCATTTTTCGTTTCAGTCATCGTGCCAGTGCTCAACGAGGAGCGACGCCTGCCTGCCATGTTGCAGGCGCTGATCGCCGAAGCGAGCACAGTTCCGGAAATGATCGAGATCTTGATTGTTGATGGCGGCTCTACCGATGACACACGCGAGGTTGTGATGGCAGCCGTGGCGCTTGATTCACGGGTGCGGTTCATAGACGCTTCCCCGGTACCGATCACGGCCGTTGGAAAGGCTTGGGGCTTGCACCAGGGCGCTGCCGTTGCCCGCGGAGATTGGTTGCTCACGCTCGACGCAGATACGATTGTCGCACCGGGATTGACGCGCGCTCTGGCTACCTTCGCGCACAGCGAAAAGATCGACGCGCTGTCGGTTGCCACCCGGCAACTGTGCTCAGGGTGGTTGGAATCAATGCTTCATCCCGCGTTCCTGACGACGCTCGTCTATCGCTTCGGTCCGCCCGGGTATGCCACACGTGATGTCCGGCGGGTAATGGCCAACGGCCAATGTTTTTTCGCGGCCAAAGCCGCACTTGCCGACAGCGACGCCATTGGATCGGCGCTCTCGTCGTTATGCGAAGACATCACCATGGCCCGCACGCTGGCTAAGGCTGGCTACACCGTGGGGTTTTACGAAACAGACGTGCCGGTCATTGTGCAGATGTATGGCTCCGCGCGCGAGGTTTGGGCCAACTGGCCGCGGTCGCTGGTCATGCGCGATCGCCACGCCGGCGTAGCGGCGGCCTTGCCTTTGGCCCAAGTGGTCACGTTGCAGGCATTGCCCTTGCCATTGCTGGCCTTCGCGCTGGTCAGCGGGTTGCCGCTATGGTTCCTCTTGGTGCAAGGGGTGTTGCTCATTTGCCGGTTCGGGGTGCTGATCGGAACCAACGGCTCCTATGTCGGTCGTGCTTCCAGCTTCTGGCTTTCACCATTGCTCGATGTGCCGGTCGTGCTGCGCTTGTTGGTCGCGCAATTTCAGCGGCGGCTGGTGTGGCGGGGGCGGGTGTATATTCGCAGCCGCGACGGTACCATCACGGCGGTAACAGAGTCCGAGTAGCAGTCGGAAAGCCAGAGACCGGGTCGCGTCGCACTGACGGCAATTTTATTTTTGGCTCTGATATCTGTTTTCAAGGCTTTTTCGGCGCGAGAAAATTGCGGGCTTGGACTTTACAATGGCTTGTTGTCGCAGCCGGTGATCGGCTAAAGGTCAAGCGTGCAAAAGGTTAAGCATCAAAACACCGCCGGTTTGGCCCTCGCTGCATTGATATTTTGCGTATGGTTATCGGTGCATCTGTGGGCCATGTTGAGCTTTCGTATCGACAGCGCTAATTGGTGGCTGGTTCCTGCAGTTTTCGCGCTGCAATGTTGGTTATCAGTCGGAATGTTCATTGTCGCACATGATGCGATGCACGGATCGTTGTGCCCAGCCAACGTCCGGTTGGGTGAGTCGGTTGGTTCGGTGTTGTTGTTCCTTTATGCCGGCTTTGGGTGGCGGCGCATGCGCGATGCCCATTTTGACCATCATCGATATGCCGGCACGGATCGTGATCCGGATTTTAATCACGAAAATTCGGTTGATTTCTGGCCCTGGTACTTTCTTTTTCTAAAACGATATTTTGGAATTGGTTCGATCGTCTGGGTCTGGACTGTTGTGCTCACCTATTATTTTGTGATGGATGTGCCACCTCAAAACATTGCGTTGCTCTATGGATTTCCGGCAATAGCTTCATCGTTACAGCTATTCTATTTCGGCACTTATCGTCCGCACCGGACTGAGGCGTTAACCTTCGTTGATCGTCATCAGGCCCGATCCAATAACTATGGAACCGTGCGGTCGCTTCTGACTTGTTTTCACTTCGGTTATCATCATGTGCATCACCTTGCCCCTGCGACGCCTTGGTGGGCGTTGCCGGCACTTCATCGCAAACAAGTTTTAAGCAAGAAATCGATATGACAACATTTGATAAGTTCATCATCGTCGTTCTTACGGTTATCGCCATGGAATGCGTCGCATGGTCGGCACACAAATACATCATGCATGGATTTGGCTGGAGTTGGCACCGCGATCACCATGAGCCTCATGAAAATCTGTTGGAACGTAACGACTTGTTCGGGCTTATTGGCGCAGCAGTGGCAATTACCTTGTTCACATACGGATATTTTTACTCACCACCATTATGGTGGGTTGCAATGGGCATCACGGCCTATGGCGCGATATATACGATCATCCACGATGGTTTGGTTCATCAACGTTTTTTCCGCTGGGTGCCAAAACACGGCTACGCCAAACGATTGGTACAGGCGCACAAACTGCACCATGCCACGGTCGGGAAACAAGGCGGCGTCAGTTTCGGCTTTGTTTTTGCGCAAAATCCGCTGGTGTTGAAACAAAAATTGAAAGCACAGCGCGAAGCAGGGATCGCGATCGTTCGCGATGCTGCGCTTTAGCGCACGAATTTTATCGCCACGTTTATCGATAAGCAGTGGTGATTAAACCGCATGCTGCAACGTCTTCATCGTGCCCGGCTACACGCCGGCTTTCGGCGAGGGCTACGAGCGCTTGCGGCGGCGCCGCCTGACGGTAGGACAAGAAAAGACAGGGCGATCACTTGGCACGCAATATTTCTGAAAATTTGACGCCTGTATGTCTCTGAACAGCGACCCGTACGACTGGAAGGGCGCAATCGGTCAGAACTGGGCGCGAGACTATGCGCGAACCGATCGAAGTTTTGCAGGATTGACGACTGTTTTGGTTGATCGGACCTGTGCGCTTTTGCCCGTTCGCGTGCTCGATATCGGCTGCGGTGCCGGTGAAACAGCCATAGCGGTCGGCAGAGCAACCCCGAGCGCCGACATCATCGGCATCGACTTATCGGAGCCGCTGGTTGCCGTCGCGCGGCGGCGCGGGCGTCCCCTGAAGAATGTTTGCTTCACTGTTGCCGACGCGTCTGTGTGGCACGATCCGAAATTTGTTCCCGATACGCTCATGTCGCGGCACGGGGTCATGTTTTTTGCCGATCCCGTGAAAGCCTTCACTAAGCTCAACGCGTCGTCGCATCGAGGGGCGCAACTGATCTTCTCCTGCTTTCGCGATCGCTCAGACAATGCCTGGGCGACTGAAATCAGCAAGTTGGTAGGCACTGTTGCGATACCCGGCGACGTAACGGCACCGGGACCGTTCGCATTTGCTGACGAGACGCATGTTACCCGCATCTTAGCAGCGGCCGGATGGGAAAACATCGCATTCGAACCCGTCAATTGGGACTATGTCGCAGGCGATGGAGCGGACCCTGTTAATGATGCCGTGGAATATTTTCAGAAAATTGGTCCCGCAGCATCGGCAATCGCCGCACTGGAAAGTGCTGAACGTGACGCCATGCTGGGGAAGATCGCCGACCTGTGTGCGCTTAACATTCAAAATGGGCGCGTTGCCTTCAAGGCGAGCGCATGGATTGTGACGGCGCGCGCCGGGTAAAAATCCACGCGAGGAGAGTTGATCGCTCGCCATCGACCGACCTCGGCTGCAAGTGCCAACCTTGCTGACTTACCAGTGCGAACGCGCGCGACCCCATAGCAGCCATTTAGTCTTGGCCGGCGACCGCCGGACTCCGCAAATGTCATCGCCGTTTCGGCGATGCGTTGGTCACCGCGAATAAGTAACGATTTTAATCCTTTTAGCCGCGGCAATCGGCTGATCGGAGGTTACGCCATTGAGTAAGTCGAAAAGTGCACGCGGTGATGGGTCAACCATGCGACGCGCCAGCGTTTCGGGCGTGTCTCCGGGGGCGGTCTTGATTGTCCGGATGAAACGAGGTCGCAGTTCCCTAACGTCGGCGGTCGACAGACGTCGAAACGAACGAAAAAGGGCATCTAACAGCCCGGCTGCCTCACCGGTCGGTGGTGAAGCAATAACGAAGTGATAGGCCTGCCCGTTGCCGCTGTCGTATACGACGATCGCCAGCGGCATGCTGCCGTCCCGGACGGCGACACGCACATCGAGGATAACCGCATCGAGGCCGTTGACGCGCGTTGCAGTCGTTCGGCGTATCTCATGAGAGGTCTCCCCGACGACACGCGCCATGAGCGCGCTGGCATAGCGCCCCAGATCGGCATCACCCAGCGGACCGCCGGCAAACTCGCCCGAAATACCTCCAGGACCGCTCAGTCGAATGGCCTGTGGGCTATTCGTCAACGAGAAGCCCTGCGGCGCTTCGAAAGCGATCCGCATCCGGGGATGTGCAAACCGGCGGCCTATTACGAACCCTTGTTCGGGGTCGTCACCGAACAGCAGGCCATCCACTTCGGATAGATAAGCCGACGTGCCCTCGGGAAGCTCGTTGTCCTTCAGGCCCGATTTTTGTGCCTCTTCACGTGCCCGTGCAACGCGGCGCGCGGTCAGGGGATGGCTCAACGCCCATTCGGGCAAGCTTTTCGCCTGGTCTAAACCGCCGGTTTTGGCGATAAAATCGCTATTGCGCTGCAGGGCGTCGAGCATTTCGGCGGCTTCGTAAACGTCATAGCCCGATGCCTTGAGATAGCTGACGCCGAGGTCGTCGGCCTCATACTCCTGCTGGCGCGAATAGCGCAGACCGAATAATTGGCCAGCTTGGCTCGCGAGGCGCGTCAAGCGTTCTGATCCGGTCACGCTGACCGCGATGACGCCCAGCGTCTGCCAGATCGATCGCCGTTGTTGTCGCTGGGGATGACGCGCTACGATATGGCCGAGTTCATGACCGAGAACGGAAGCCAATTCCGCCTCGCTCTTCACGATCGCAACAAGCCCGCGAGTGGCGTAAATATAACAGCCAGGCACCGCAAACGCGTTGACCACATCGCTGTTTACCAGTGTAAATGTGCATTGACCTTCAAGACCGGCAGCGCGGGCGATGCGTTCGCCAACGCGGCGGACATAGGCCGCTTGACTGCCTGAATAGGCGCCACCAAATTCGGCCAACAATTGTGCATGCGCCTGTTCGCCATAGGCGCGATCGCTGTCCGACACGATCGGCTTGCGCGCGTCCGGCGGGCCGCTGCATGCCTGCACGGAAAGTATCAGCGAAAGGGCGAGTAAACTCGTTTTAGGCAATTTCATGGTTTGGAGGATACACCAATTCAACGACCGGCTACGCGCCTAAATATACGATCGACCGGCACGTCGTGTAGTTTTCGGTAACGTGACTCAATCAGGCTGAAAACCCCAAAGTAAAACAGTCCCGCCGCAACAGCATATCAACCGGGCTGCT
Source organism: Sphingomonas sp. (assembly GCA_031412595.1). GTDB lineage: Bacteria > Pseudomonadota > Alphaproteobacteria > Sphingomonadales > Sphingomonadaceae > Sphingomonas_O. The sequence continues at coordinate 9,839 of JANODH010000130.1, forward strand.
CAGCCACGCCAGTGCCTGCATCACAGAGACATCAAGGTTCAGGATGAATCAGTTAGCTGCTTCGATCCCCTTAAAAGCTCATCTCGCCATAGACGCGCGACAAGTCACCGCCCCATTCGCCTTGATAACGATCGAGCAGGCGCTGGGCAGGGACTTTGCCGCTCGCAACAATTTCGTGGAGCGGATTGAGGAAGCTTTGCTCGCTCTCGCCGACGCCGTTCAGGCGCGCGCGCGATTTCAGGCCTGCATCGGCAATCTTCAGAACCTGGTGCGCAACATCGAGCAGCGTTCCGCCGCACGGCGACGCTGCATCGAGCGCTTTGGTCGGTACTTCGTCGCGCAATGTCTGCTGCGCTTCGATCGACCAGTTCTTGACCAAGTCCCAAGCCGCGTCGAGCGCCGTCTGGTCATAAAGTATGCCGACCCAAAATGCAGGCAAGGCACAGATCGTGCTCCAAGGGCCTCCATCAGCGCCACGCATTTCGAGAAAGCTTTTCAACCGCACTTCGGGAAATGCCGTCGACAAATGGTCGTTCCAGTCGCTCACGCTTGGCTTTTCGCCCGGCAAGACGCTCAACTTGCCGTCGATAAAATCACGGAAGCTCAACCCTGCGGCATCAATGTAACCCCCGTTTCGAAACGCGAAATACATCGGTACGTCGAGCATGTAGTCGGCGTAGCGTTCGTAGCCGAAGCCGTCATCGAAGACGAATGGCAACATGCCGGTGCGCTGCGGATCGGTGTCGGTCCAGATATGGCTGCGATAGCTCAGATAGCCGTTCGGCTTGCCTTCGAGGAAAGGCGAATTGGCAAACAGCGCCGTCGCGAGCGGCTGCAAAGCCAGCGAAACGCGGAACTTCTTCACCATGTCGGCTTCGGAAGAATAATCGAGATTGGTCTGAATAGTGCAGGTCCGCAGCATCATGTCGAGCCCCATACTGCCGACGCGCGGCATATGGTTCAGCATGATCTTGTAGCGTCCCTTGGGCATGATCGGCAGTTCGGCGCGTGTCTTGTCCGGCCACAGCCCCAGCCCTAGAAAGCCGAGGCCAAGCGCATCGCCGACTTCTTTCACTTGCTTCAAGTGTCGCCCGGTCTCAGCGCATGTCTGGTGCAGATTTTCGAGCGGCGCGCCCGACAATTCGAACTGTCCCGCTGGCTCGAGGCTGACGCTCCCGTCGGGCCCTGAAAGCGCAATGATCGTTTCGCCTTCATAAACAGGTTCCCAGCCGAATTTCGTCAGGCCATTGAGCAAGTCCAGAATGCCGCCTGTCTCGTTGTAAGAAGGCGCTCTATGATCGGCAGTGCGATAGACGAATTTTTCATGTTCGGTGCCAATGCGCCACGCGTCCTTCGGCTTTTCCCCGCCAGCAAAAACGCCGATCAGGTCTGCCTTGCCTTCGATGACGGGATCGTGTTTGGCCGTGTCGTTGCGCGTGCTCATGAGCGTGCCCTAGCCGCGCCAAACGGCGTGATCCAGTAGCAAAGTACAACGAGGGCTGTGCCATTTTTACTTGATCGAAACCATGTTGAGTGCATTTGCGCTTGCATGAAATTTCTCCGCGTCGTGAGTGGTGCTGGCCTGGCAGCGATGATGTGCCCCGCGGTGCAAGCGGCTTGCCCTGCGGCCAACGAATACCGATTCCTATTCAATAGCCAAGCTGCCGCGACGCTCGATTATGGCACAAGCTATACATATACGGCGACGAACACGCTGGCGCAGAATCTTAATTTCACCGTGGGATTCCTGACCAACGGATTGAATTCGAGCGTCGTTGCGGGTGCTCAGATGCCGGCAATCAGCACGCTGATCAACAATGACGGGGCGAGCCGTTTCCTGATTATCGGCGGCATATTTGCAGGGCGCACGCCCGACGTTTCGGCGAACACTCGCGTGGTCGTGACGAGATTTACGTTTCCGGTGCCTGTCCGTGACGTAACGATCACGACAAGCGACGTCGATTTTACGACAAACCAGTTTCGCGACTGGTACATGGCTGTGGGTCGCAATGGCGCGAGCAGCTATGTGCCGACGCTCGTCACGCCGTTCGGGCAAGCCAACAATACTGGCCCCTTTACCAACGCATCGTCGTCGCTGACGCTTGGCCCTGTCGCCACACCTTTAGCCGTAACGGCTGCACAAGGCGTTGGCACGGGCGCAAGTCCGAACACGAACAATACGGGTGACATCACCTTGAGTTTCGCCCAACCCGTGACCTCGGTCGAAGTGCGCTATGGCAATTATCCGCTGCAATCGGGCGAAACCGCTACCGGCCAGCAAGGGATCGGAATCCGGGGCATCAGCTTTTGCCCGATGCCGGTCGTATCGCTCGCGAAAACATCTGCGCCAGTGGCATTGATCGGCGACAATCGGTTCAACATTCCCGGCGCCGACGTCGACTATACGATTTCGATCGCAAATAGCGGCGGCAGCCCGGTCGACCTTGATACGACGTCGATCAGCGATCCGTTGCCCGCGGGCGTGACATTCTTCAACGGCGATATCGACATCGTGACGCCGGGCACGCAGAATTTCGTTTTTACGCCCGGTCTTAGCGGGCTGACACTCGGGGCGGGCAATATCACTTACTTTAACAGTGCGAACGCGCCGATAACGCCGGCTGCAGGCTATGATCCGGCTGTCCGATCCGTGCGCTGGGTTCCGCAGGGCACGATGGCGGCGAATTCTTCGGCAACGATCCGCTTTCGCACACGGATCAATTAAGCGCCATCCAGACCGCCACGGCGGCCACGGCAGCCGTATCGGCGCGCAGGATACGCGGCCCGAGCGAAATCGGCACGGCGGATGGGCTTGCCGCGATCATGGCGCGCTCGGAATCGTCGAAGCCGCCTTCGGGCCCGATCAGGATTGCGGCAGGGCCGGGATGGGCGGCGATCGCGGATGCGAAATGCTCACCCCCCGCTTCGTCTGCGAAGAATAACGTTCGCCCGGCCAGCGTCGTCAACCAGTCGGCAAGGCGCACCTGCGGCGACAATTCGGGCAGCGCTGTGCGCCCGCATTGCTCGGCGGCTTCGATCATATGCGCTCGCAACCGGTCGTCCTTTACTTTGTCGACGACAGCACGGCGCGTGAGCACGGGCACGAAGCACGCAACGCCGAGCTCACAGGCCTTTTCGGCGACCCAGTCGTAGCGCGCCCGCCGGATCGGTGCCGCAGCAAGCCACAGGTCGGGCACGGTTTCGCGCGGACGGAGATGGTTGAGCAAATTCAAAGTCACGTCTCGTTTGCCGAGCGCCGCCACCTCGGCCAGCCATTCGCCGCCGATGTCGTCGAACAATTTGAGCCGCGTGCCCGTTTTCACGCGCATGACCGAAATCAGGTAATGCGCCTGCGCGCCGATGATGCCGATTTCAGTCAATCCCGAAAGCGGGGTTTCGCAAAACAGACGGATGCTGCTTTCGGGTGGCCATGAGGGGGTTGCGGGCATTATGAGTGCCTAGCAATGTCCGATGCTATCGTCACCACACCCGACATCGAGCTGCGCGGGCTTGTGCGCTGGCTTCCTGCCCGTGCCCGGCCCTATGCCTTGCTCGCGCGCTTCGATCGGCCGATCGGCTGGTGGCTCTTGTTCTGGCCCGGCGCCTGGGGCGTTCTGCTTGCCGGGGGGCTCATGACGCACTGGCCGCTCATTTTCTGGATCCTGCTGGGCAGTATCGCAATGCGCGGGGCGGGCTGCGTCTATAACGATATCGTCGACCGTGATCTCGACGCGCAAGTGGCGCGAACGCGCAACCGCCCGCTTGTCAGCGGGGCCGTAACGCTCAGAGCGGCGTGGGTATGGCTTGTGATCCTGAGCCTGATCGGTCTCATCGTGCTTTTGCAACTGCCGCTGCTGGCGCAGGTCATTTCGCTTAGCAGCCTTTTGCCTGTTGCTGCCTATCCATTCATGAAGCGCATTACCTGGTGGCCGCAAGCGTGGCTCGGCATCGTCTTTTCGTGGGCCGCGCTCGTCGGCTGGACGGCGGTTGGCGATGAGATCACGCTGCCGTTGTTCCTGTTATATGCCGGGAGCATCGCCTGGGTGATCGGCTATGACACGATCTATGCCATGCAGGATCGCGAAGACGATACACTGATCGGCGTCCGATCGTCGGCGCTGCGCATGGCGCAGAACGTGCGCAGCGGTGTTGCCCTGTTCTATGCAAGCGCGCTCGGGTTTTGGGCATTGGCGATCTGGCAGGTCCGGCCCGATCCACTCGCACTCGCCGCGCTCGTCCCGATCACAGTCCATTTTATCTGGCAGGTCGCCACACTCAAAAGCGAAGACAGCAGCAGCGCGCTGGAAAAATTCCGGTCCAATCGTTTCGCCGGTCTGTTGATGGCACTTGCTTGTGCTGTTGTCGGAACGGCCAGCCTTCCCTAAGCGAAGGTGATGATTTCTGCCGACAATGCGCTTGACCGCACAGCCGATTTGATTGCCCGCGCCACACGCGCTGGCGCAACTGCCGCCGACGCCGTTTACAGCGGCAGTGCGTCACGCAGTGTTTCGGTTCGCTTGGGTGTGCTCGAAGATGTCGGCAGTTCGGAAAACGCTGAAATCGGGTTGCGCGTTTTTGTCGGCTCGCGTTCGGCAACGGCCTCAACGTCGGACTTTTCGATTGCATCGATCGATGCGCTGATCGAACGAACGGTGGCAATGGCGCGGCTGGCGCCCGACGATAAATTTGCCGGGCTGGCCCCAGAGGCGATGTTGACGCACGGGCCGTTTGCCTCATTCGATACTGATGATGGTGAGGACGTCACACCTGAAGTTCTGAAAGCCCGAGCGCTCGCCGCCGAGGATGCTGCGCTTGCCGTTCCGGGCGTGACGAACAGCCAGGGTGGTTCCGCAGGCGTTGGCCGCGGCGTCAGCGCGCTTGCGACAAGCGCTGGTTTTGCCGGATCAATGACGGGGACGAGCCACAGTGTTTCGGCAAGCGTGCTGGCAGGCGACGGCGATGCGATGCAGCGCGATTATGCCTATCATTCGGTTCGGCATCTGAGCGACCTTGACGATGCGACGGCAATCGGCCGCGAGGCCGGCACACGCGCCGTCGGCCGTATGAACCCGGTCCGTCTGAAAAGCGGGCCGATGACGATCATGTTCGATCCGCGCGTCGGGCCATCGTTGCTCGGCGCGCTGATCGGAGCGATTTCAGGCAGCGGGATTGCGCGCAAGACAAGTTTTCTGCTTGAAGCGCTAGGCATCCAGATTTTCGATAGCGGCGTGTCGATCGTCGATGATCCGTGGCTTCCGCGCGGATTTCGTAGCAAAGCCTTCGACGGCGAGGGCCTTGCGACCAAGCCGACAACGATCATCGACAAAGGCGTATTGACCGGCTGGATCGCCGAAAGTGCATCCGCCCGCCAGATCGGCATCGCCCCGACCGGTCACGCCGCACGTGGCACGTCCGGTGCGCCGGGTGCCAGCGCCAGCAATTTGCGCATGGAAGCCGGGACGGTGTCACCCGGCGCGCTGATGGCCGACATTGTGGATGGCTTCTACGTCACCGAATTGATCGGCATGGGCGTCAACGGGCTGACTGGCGATTACAGCCGCGGCGCCTCGGGGTTTCGAATCGTCAATGGTGCGCTCGCAGGGGCAGTCTCTGAAGTCACCATCGCGGGCAATTTGAAGGACATGTTCCGCGCGATCATTCCAGCAGACGATCTGACACTGCGCTACACAACGAATACGCCGACACTCAGGATCGACGGGATGACGGTCGCAGGTGACTGATCTGCTGCGTCAGGTAAGCGAGGCGGCGCAAGCCGCCGGTGCCATGGCCTTGTCGCGCTGGCAGGGCGAATTCGAAAGCTGGGACAAAGTGCCCGGCGAAGTGGTTTGCGAGATCGATCTGGCGGCAAACGACATGCTTCGTGCCGCGCTGCGCGATCTAGATCCCGAAGCAGGCTGGCTGTCCGAAGAAACGGCCGACAGTGCCGAACGGCTGATGCGGTCACGTGTCTGGGTCGTCGATCCGATCGACGGGACGCGCGATTTCGTGCGCGGGCGACCCGGCTGGTGCGTCTCGGTAGCACTGGTCGAAGGGGGTCGCGCGATGCTCGGCGTCCTTGATGCCCCCGCCCGCGATGAACATTGGGCCGCCGAAGTCGGGCAGGGCGCGACGCGCAACGGCATTGCTTTACGCGCGAGCGACCGCACTGCACTGCCCGGCGCGCGCGTTCCTGCAGAATTGTTGCCCAGAGCCGATGCGGACCTGACCATGGTTTTCAGACCGAATTCGATTGCGCTGCGCATGGCCATGGTTGCGAGTGGCGAGGCCGATCTGCTTGCCGCATTGCGCTGGGGCCATGAGTGGGACATTGCGGCGGCAACGCTGATCGCACAGGAAGCAGGCGCGACCGTTACGGACGCGCGGGGCCAGACTTTGCGGTTCAATTCGACCAAGGGTGAGATGTTCGGTGTGCTTGCGGCGGCACCCGGCATACACGCCGCCGCACTCGAACGGCTCGCGGCACGCGCAAAGCTGGCTGTCGTGCGATGAAGCGCGGCCTGCCCGCTCGCCTTGTCCATCGCATTCTGATTTTTCTCTATCGGCGGCGCGGCTGGAAAGCTGTCGGCACGGTGCCCGAGCCGCGCCGCTTCGTCCTGATCGCCTCGCCGCACACCAGCAACTGGGACTTTCCCTATGTCCTCGGGCTGTTCGACGATCTGGGCGTGGAAGCGCATTTCATGGCCAAGTCGTCGATCTTCCGCTGGCCGTTCGGCACATTCATGCGCGAAGTCGGCGGTGTTCCGGTGGACCGTGCAGCGGCAAGCGACATGGTTTCGCAGATGATCGCCGAATTCGCAAAGCGCGACGATTTCGTCCTGACCATCGCCCCCGAAGGCACGCGCAATTCGGTCAGCGCCTGGCGCACCGGTTTCTACCGCATCGCCCAAGGCGCGGGCGTCCCCATTGTGTGCGGTTTTATGGATTATGCGCGCAACGTCGGCGGGCTCGGGCCGGTGATCATGCCGACGGGGGATTATGAGGCGGACATGGCCCCGGCGTTCGAGTTCTATAAAGGGGTCACGGGGAAGCATCCTGAGCGGATGTCTCAGCCGTCGCGGTGATAGGGATGCCCCGCGATAATAGCCGTCGCGCGGTAAAGCTGTTCGCAAAGCATCGCGCGGACCAGAAGATGCGGCCAGGTCATGGCACCGAAGCTCCAGATCAGGTCGGCGGATGAACGTTCGTCGGCGCTCAGTCCATCCGCCGCGCCGATTAAGAACCGTGCCTCGCGCACGCCGCTGTCGCGCCAGTTTCCGATCAATCGGGCAAACGCTGTTGATCCCATCGTCATGCCGTTCTCATCGAGCGCAATGATCTTCGCTGGCGCCAAAACCGGCGCAATCTTGCCGCCTACTTCGGGCAATTCGGTGATCGCGAACGGCCAGGTGATCCGCTGCTCGTAGCGCGCGCAGAGTTCAGCTTCGGGACTGCGCGCGATCTTGCCTCGCGCAACGATGTGCAGCTTCAATTAATGCGTGGTCGGGGCGAGAGGCGCTTCGCCGAACGCCCACATCCGTTCGAGATTATAGAAACTGCGCACTTCGGGGCGGAATAGATGGACGATGATGTCGCCAGTATCGATCAGCACCCAGTCGGCCGCAGGCATCCCTTCGATCCGCGCCGAACGGCCCGTCGTTTCCTTGATTTTCTGCGCCAGTTTCATCGCCATCGAAGCCACTTGGCGCGTCGATTTTCCCGATGCGATGACCATATGATCGGCAATCGACGATTTGCCCGCAAGCGGAATGGACACGGTTTCCACCGCCTGATCATCATCAAGCGATTTCATGATCATGGCATGCAGCGCATCGACGGAGTCGGTGGGAGGGGCAGGGGCGCGGTCAGCAGCAGTGGCGGGCAAGAAGAGTCCTTCAGTCGTTGAGCGGTCTGTCGTGCCGCTGATATGGGGTGGAAAACCGGCGATACCAGTCGGGATCGGCCCGACGGAGCGCCGTTGCGGAGGTCGGATCGGGGCGGAAGTGCAGCAGCACGAGCGCCGG
>JANODH010000131.1:0-7199 GCA_031412595.1 Sphingomonas sp.
ACAGCTCGGCGATTACCGCGCAGTCTGGATCACGGCGACATTGCGCGGCTTTTTGCCGTGTTGGCGGATCGGATCGACCGCAATGCCGCGCGCCCGGCCGACTTGCGATTGGCGGCGCTGGTCGAACTGCTTTACGGATCGGGCTTGCGCGCCACTGAAGTTGTTTCACTCGATCTGCATGCGATTGCAATGGACCGTCCTTTCACGATTCTGAAAGGCAATGGTGGACGCGAACGGCTCGTGCCTGTGTCGGAGCGCGCCCGTGCCGCCGTCGCGGCTTGGCTTGTCGTGCGGACAGGTTCTGGACCGTGGCTCTTCCCGTCTGGCAAAGCCTATCTCAGTCGCGTCCGACTTTTTCAGCTTTTGAAAGCGCTGGCTGCCGAAGCAGGCATTCCACCGGAACGGATGAGCCCGCATGTGCTGCGCCATGCTTTTGCGACACACCTGCTCGAAGGCGGGGCCGACCTGCGTGCGCTGCAAACAATGCTCGGCCACGCCGACATTGCGACGACCGAAATCTACACGCATGTACAGACCGCACATTTGGTAGAGTTGGTCACGGCGCGGCACCCGCTGTCCGATCGCGTGGAAGTGCCACCCAGTGTCGCAAAAGCATCGTAAGGAAACAAGATTTGGGACGACTCGTCCCTTGTGGCATTAAGGCCTGAAGAGACGGAGGAGTTGCGTGATGCCGATTTCGGTTTTGAAGGTTTCAACCGCGCTGATGCTGGGAGGCTGGCCGATTGCTGTCGGTTTGGCGCAGTCGAATGCCCCACAGTCAATTTCGGCAGCTGACAAGGCGACCGGTGCCAAAGCGCATCCCGAGCTGTTAAACGAATTCGGCGGCATATATGCCGGGCCTCAGGCGGATTATGTGCGCCGGGTTGGACAAAGGATCGCGGTTCAGTCGAATCTTTCGAATAGTCAAAGCGACTTTACGATTTCGTTGCTCAATTCGCCTGCCAACAACGCTTTCGCGATTCCCGGCGGTTATGTTTACGTAACTCGGCAATTGCTCGGTTTGATGAATGACGAAGCCGAACTTGCCTCGGTGCTGGGTCATGAAACCGGCCACGTTGCGGCCCGTCATTCGCAGCGTCGGCAAAGTGCTGCCACGCGTAACGGAATCCTCGGTGCGCTCGGGCAACTCGGCGTGGGGCTATTGCTCGGTGGCAATTCGCAAGTCGGTCAGTTGCTGAGCCGCGGCATCGGTACCGGCGCGCAGGCCCTGACACTAAAGTTTTCGCGCAGCCAGGAATTTGAGGCCGACGACCTCGGCGTCGCTTACCTTGCTCGCGCTGGGTATGATCCCCGTGCTTCGTCAACGATGCTTGCATCTCTCGCTGCGCAGTCTGCGCTCGATGCGCGATCACGGGGACAAGCCGGGCGTTCGACGCCGACATGGGCCAGCAGCCACCCCGATCCGGCCAGCCGTGTTTCGCGTGCCGCACAGAAAGCATCGGCCACAAGGATTACCACGGGCGCGCGCAATCGCGATGTTTTCCTGAACGCGCTGAATGGCACCTTGTATGACGATGATCCCAAACAGGGTGTGATCGAAGGCCAGGTATTCCGCCATCCTGATTTGAGGCTGACGTTTACTGTGCCGAATGGCTTTGCGATGTCGAACGGGGCACAAGCCGTGACGATCAGCGGCAGCAGCGGGCAAGCGCAGTTTACCAGTGCTGCCTTCAATGGAGATTTACGCGCGTATGTCGCGTCGGCATTCAGCGCACTTGCGGGCGGGCAGGGGACGATGCCGACAGGCGAAGTGCAGTCCACGCAGATCAATGGCATCAACGCGGCCTATTCTACAGTGCGTGCCAATACTCAGTCAGGTCAGGTCGACGTAACCATCTTTGCCTATGCGTTCGAAGCAAACCGCGCTTATCATTTCGTGGTGATTGCGCCAGCGGGCCAGGGTATCGGGCCGTTCTCGTCACTCGTTCGATCCGTTCGCCGGATGACGACGGCCGAAGCTGCTGCCGTCAAGCCACGGATGATCCGGGTCGTGACAGTAAAGGCCGGGGATACGATCGCATCGATGGCATCGCGGATGGCCTATTCGACGATGCAGAGTGAGCGCTTTTTGACACTGAATGCGCTGCGGGCCGGCACCGCGTTGCGGACCGGCCAGCGTGTTAAGCTTGTCGTTTACGGCTAAACGCGCAGCGAGCCTTATTACGAAGCTTTGAGGTTCGTCGCGACATTGTTGAACGTCGTCGTCAGCTTGTCACCGACGCTGCCCATCGCCGCAATAGCCGCGATTGCAATAAGTGTCGCAATCAAGCCATATTCGATGGCCGTTGCACCTTTTTCATCGCGGAATATATTCAAGAAGCGGTTCATAATATTATTCCCCTACCGTTCACTAAAGCAGAAAGGCGGCGGACAAAATCCGCCGCCTCACTTCTTTAGCTTTCGCATGGTCTCGGAATTGAGACCATGAAATTAGCTGGCCTTCAGGTTTGTCGCAACGTTATTGAACGTTGTGGTCAGCTTGCCGCCGACGCTTGACATTGCCGTAATAGCTGCAATTGCGATCAAAGTTGCAATTAGGCCGTATTCGATGGCCGTTGCACCCTTTTCGTTACGCATAAGCTTGCGAAGAATTTTCATTTCTGATCTCCTGTTAGAACTGTCTACCCGGCTGACCAGAACCCCCGGTCAGCGCTGTAAGAATTAGTCACTGGTTATTGAAAAAGTATTAACACGACTTTGCGTTTTAAGCACTGACCACCCGCGATGCGATATTCGTCCACATGATGATGGTCTGGCCGGCAGCGTTGCTGATTGCCGCTGTGGCCGCGATAAAGATCAGGGCCACAATCAGCCCGTATTCAACGGCAGTTGCGCCTTTGGTGTCCTGTGCCAATGCACGAAATAGTCCCAACATCGCTTGTCCCCAGTCCCGATGCGCCGATAAGGCACCCGTTGCATAGGATTGTGGGAGTTAAGAAAATCTTAAAAACAAGTGAAGTCGCAGGGGTGCTACCACTGCTATTTGTGGTGGCGGCTGTCTTGCTCGACTCAGACGGCCGCGTGCTTGTGCAGCAGCGTCCTGTGGGCAGCAGCATGGCAGGACTGTGGGAGTTCCCCGGCGGTAAAGTTGATGCCATGGAAAGCCCCGGCGATGCGCTTGTTCGCGAACTGCGCGAGGAGCTCGGGATCGGTATCACCGCGTTCGAGCCGCTGACATTCGTCGAGGCCCCGATCGACGACCGTAAAATGCTCATGCTATTATACGTCTGTCGAACATGGGAAGGCACGCCGACTTTACTTCATGCCAGCGCGCTGCAGTGGGTGTATCCCGATGATCTCTACGCACTATCGATGCCGCCTGCGAACATACCGCTGATTGCTTCAGTCGCTGCGGCTTCGCAGCGCTTCCGAAAGTGAAGTCATTCCGCTGCCTCGTTTCGCGGGTTGCGGCTGTGATGGTGCGGGTGCCCAGGCAGTAAGCGTTACATAGCTCAGCGTTTCGCGCGTGCGCCCGTCTGGCTGCGCGTGCGCCGCAAATGCCGCAGCGGCATCAGCAAGCCATTGAGCGGAAACCGGATATCGCTGAACCAGGAGATTCGTCGCGGCGGCCTCGCGCAGGTCAGTTATCAACCGGGCAAGACTTGAATAGGCGACGTCGACTGTCGTCAGATCGGCGACTGGCAAAGCGTATCCCGCGCGCATCAGCAGGTCGCCTGCAGAACGAACATCGATCTGCGGATGAAAGCGCGCAATTGCACGACCGACAGCACCATCTGCGGCCGCAACAGCAGCACGCAGCGCGGTCAGGCTCGGGGCACTGGCCAAATTCGCAAGAAGCAGTCCGTCAGGCATCAGCGCACGGCGCATCAGAAGCAGCGCACCGGGGAGATCGGAAACAGTGTCGAGTGTTCCCGACGACAGAACAAGGTCATGGGCGGCATCCCGGCCCAACAAACGGTCTTCATCAGCGGCGTAACAATCGAAGCTGATGCCGCGTGCATTCAGGCCGGCGGCCAACAATGGCTGATCGCCGATTAGAAGCGCGTTCGAGAATTGTCGGTTTACACTGTCGAGGCGCTCGAAGAGATCGGACGACATGGTTTCAGCAAAAAAGCCGTCCGCCTTTGCCCTGTAGCGACGAATGATGCGCGCGCTGCGATCGAATAAATCGGGAACCTGATTTGCTTTACTCGCCATTTCGCGCTTGTGCCGCTGATTGAGTGGATCGACAACCAGAGCGTGCGTGCCATCCGTCCGATCCTCGATTTCATGCTGCCGCCGCGGTGCCCGGGTTGCGCGGCAATCGTTGAAGACGACCATCGTTTTTGCGCGGCCTGCTGGATGCAGCTTACGTTTTTGACCGCAACGGGGTGTGTTCATTGTTCGCGCCCGCTTGATGTCGGCGATGACTTGGCATGCGCGCTCTGCCTTCAACAGAAGCCGGATTTCGACGCTGTCATCGCCGCAGTGGCATACGGTGACATCGCCAAACGCGTTGTCCTGCGCTTGAAGCATGCGCGCCGTCCCGGATTGGCGCGCACGATTGCTGCCGTTCTTTCAAAACGCGTGCCCGGCAATGGCGTCTTGATTCCCGTCCCGCTGCACCGCTGGCGACTATGGCAGCGCGGATTCAATCAATCCGTGGCGATCGCCAGCGCGCTTGCGGTGCACCGTGCGATGCCCCTTGATGTCATGACGCTGCGTCGCAAACGGGCGACGCCGATGCTACGGGGTTTGGGGCCGAGCCAGCGGAAACGAGCTGTCCGTGGTGCGTTCGAGGTGATCGGTCGCCTCGATGGGCAGCATGTTTTGCTTGTGGACGATGTTCTAACGACTGGTGCGACTGCAAATGCCTGCGCCAGAGCGCTGAAAGCCGCTGGCGCTGCGCGCGTGACGCTGATCTGCTGGGCACGCGTGTTACGCGACGATTGACAAGCGCAACGGTGCACCGCAGGCTTCCAGATATGCCAAAGATTGAAATTTACACAAAATTTATGTGCCCATATTGCGCGCGTGCTATTGCTTTGTTGAAGCGCAAGAGCGCTGCTTTCGAGGAGTATGACATCACGATGGGCGGGCCGCAGCGCGACGCAATGCTTCAGCGCGCCAACGGGCACTCGACTGTGCCGCAGATATTTATCGGCGGCTGTCACGTCGGCGGCTCGGACGATCTCGCAGCGCTCGAAGCAGCGGGCAAACTCGACGCAATGCTGGCTGGCTAATGCGGATCGCGGTCCTCCAGATGACTTCGGGGATCGATCCTGCAGTGAATGCGGCAACGATCGTCGCTGCTGTCGGGGAGGCAGCGCGCGGCGGCGCAGCAATGCTGTTCACGCCTGAAATGTCGGGCTTGGTCGATCGCGATCGCGAACGGGCAAAAGCCGCCGTGCGGTCAGAATGCGACGATCTCGTTTTGGTGGCAGTCCGTCAAGCAGCAGCGGAACACAGGATTTGGGTTCATATCGGTTCGCTTGCCGTTAATGCCGGGCATGCCGACGATAAATTCGCCAACCGGGCTTTTGTAATCGACCCGCTTGGCGAAATCGTTGCGCGTTATGACAAAATGCATCTGTTCGATGTTCGTTTATCGACCGGCGAAAGCTGGTGCGAATCGAATGCCTACCTCGGGGGAGACGAAGCGGTTGCAGTGGACACCGTGATCGGCAAGCTCGGGCTTTCGATTTGCTATGACCTTCGTTTTCCAGCTCTTTATGCGTCTTTAAGCGCGGCGGGCGCATCGGTTTTGGCAATCCCGGCTGCATTCACGGTGCCGACGGGGAAAGCGCATTGGCATGTTCTCATGCGGGCGCGCGCGATCGAAAATGCCTGCTTCGTTATCGCAGCGGCGCAGACCGGGCAGCATGCCGACGGTCGCGAAACCTATGGTCACTCGCTTGTCGTTGGGCCGTGGGGCGATGTGATGCTCGATATGGGCAATGCCGCTGGAGTCGGTATTTGCGACATCGATCTCGATCAGGTCGCCGACGTGCGCCGCCGCATACCCGTGATTGCGCACCGACGCCCAGTTGCTGCTGCTAGGCTCGCGGTGCGATCTGACGCTTGAACCGTCTCAATACCGTCAGAGCTTGTCGCGTGCCTGGCAATCGATCCAGAAGGCCTGGCGTAACATCTGTTCTTGAAGGGCGCTGTACGGCAAGGTCAGGCGACGTGCACCAGGTTTCAGCGCCGGGATGCGCGCGACGGAACCAGCTATAGGCGCCGTCCACATCCATCGGACCGCCCTCGGGACTGCCTGCCGGTCGGGCCAGCATTGCGTCGAGGTATGAAACGACTTGGGGTGCCGCATCCGACGAGAATCCGAGGCAATGCGTTAGTCGGATTGTCGCCGTTGGATCTGCGCGTTGCAACGAAACGTCACGACCGGTCGGGAGAGCTGGCCCGGCAAAGCCATAGAATATCGACCAGTTCGTACTGCGCAATTGATCGAGCGCGACAGGCAGAATCCTCTCAATGGTCGGAGCCAGATCAGCATCATCTTCGAAGATAAGGACGGCACTGTTCGCCGCTGCTGCTTCTCGCAGAATCGACAAATGGCTGTGGAAGCACCCACGCGCACCCTTCGTACGAAATCCGGCAGGCTCTGCAAAGCTCGATGCTTTGTGAAAAGCGACCTGCGCGCCGTCGACTTCGATGCCGATCCGCGCAAGTTCGCCTGTCATTTCGGCGCGACGATCCCGCCGGTGTTCCAAATTGATGATGCGGACCAGCGGGAAGAAGTCGAGAAGGGCTTGTCCCGCGGCGGTCGGCATCATTGGTCGAGGAAACTGCGCATCTTGCGTGAGCGGCTCGGGTGCTTGAGTTTGCGCAGCGCCTTCGCCTCGATCTGTCGGATGCGTTCGCGCGTCACGCTGAACTGCTGGCCGACTTCCTCAAGCGTGTGATCGGTGTTCATTCCGATGCCAAAGCGCATGCGCAGGACGCGCTCCTCGCGTGGTGTGAGGGATGCCAGCACGCGGGTTACGGTTTCCTTCAGATTGGCCTGGATTGCGGCATCCACCGGAATAACGGCATTCTTGTCTTCGATAAAGTCACCGAGATGGCTGTCTTCCTCGTCACCGATCGGCGTTTCGAGGCTGATCGGCTCCTTGGCGATCTTCATCACCTTGCGGACCTTCTCCAAAGGCATGGAAAGGCGCTGCGCCATTTCCTCGGGGGTCGGCTCGCGGCCTTCCTCGTGGAGGAACTGGCGGCTCGTG
>JANODH010000132.1:0-1787 GCA_031412595.1 Sphingomonas sp.
TCGGTCACTTCGCCTGCCCACAGCGCCCACCACACGGCGATGGGCTGAAACAGGAGACGGGGCCCGTGATACCACCAGTCTAGATCCACGCCACCGATCGCGATATCATTCAAAGCGTGATTGATATTGGCCGGAAACACGGCAACGGCATAAGCCGCAAGACCGATCCCCGCCGCGCGCCGTAATGCCGGAATAAAGGCAAGCGCAACGGCACCCGCGATTTCGCATAATCCGGTCACCAGCACGATCAGTTCGGGCTCGGGCACCCACGCTGGTGTGATTTGAATGAACCCCGCGGGCGACCAAAGGTGCGCGATCCCCGCAATCCCATAAATCAGCGCAAGGAAAAGCCGCAACGCGCCGCGCATATCAGTTCTTTATGGTCGTCATCCCGACAGGATTGCTTTTGGTCGACGGGTTTGATGCGTTTGCCTTCGGCGCCTTTTCGGCTTTAGGCTTACGCACTTCCTTGTTCGACTTCTTCTGGCTTTTGGCCATGATCATTTCCTCAATTTGAGCTTCACCAGACATCTAAACTGGTGCGTCAGCCAAAGCGAGCAGCAATCGTTGCAAAGACCGCAGGGTGCAGGGGCGAAAGAAAGCGGCACCCAAAAGCAGTGGCGCCACGCCACGCAACGACGGCTTCCAGCGGTTCGAGCGTCGGAATTGTCAGAAAGACCCGCGCGCCGACTGCGAACCCATGGAAGCTTTCGAACCGAAAACCGGTTGCCGACAAGTCGACAAGATCGATGTCGATCCGCGCGGAGCCAGCTTCACGAACCAGCGCGCGTAAATGAACCCGGCGGCGCTCGGCAGCGCGGGCTTCCTGCATTTGTTGAGCGACATTCATGGTTACCAATTACGGCAACGAAATCCGATGCTTTAGCGCGTCCTAAGCGCCCCAAGCGGAGGAACCACGAGCCCCTGAGACTTACCGGAGGCCCAGCCGGTTCGCAACGAATATCAATATCATTCCGCCGATAACAGAAAGGACGAGCCCGGCTTTGTTCAGCTGTCCCATATCCTTGGCTTTTGTGAACAACGATCCGATGAATCCGCCAGCAAACGATCCCGCGATGCCGAGCAACGTTGTCATGATCCAGCCCATCTCGACCGCGCCGGGATAAAAGAACCGCGCAAGCGCTCCAGTGATAAAACCGACGATGATCCAGCCGATGATATTGAACATGGGGGTAAGCCTTCCCTGTTGTTAACCACTAACACACTGGCGCGGGCAAGCCGGGTTGGCAAGCCGGGATCAATTGCCGCCGTCGGGATTATCCGCCGTGCCGCCGCCTTGTCCGACCGAACCGACCTGTCCGATATTGCCGAAGATTTCCTGGAAGAAACTGCGATTGTTGCCCATCGTCGGCGTCTTGTCGCCCATCGGGCGGACAGCAGCGATGGTTTCAACGCCGGTCTTGTTAACGGCCGTTACATTGCCTGCGGCATCGAAGGTGACGCGCAGCAGCGTCTGCTTGGTCGCACGCGGCAGGGCAAAGGCCAACTGCTTGGTTTCGCGGTCAATATAATACCAGTCGTTCGCGTCGAACTGCCCGGCAAAGGTCGGGCGGCCCAATGTCCGCGACACCGATTCGCGATTGTCCACACCCGGCCGAATCGAATCCACAAGCTGTGCATCGGCAAGATAACCCTGATGCCCGCGCACCCGCGAACAGCCGCTGGTGGCGGCAAGCGCGATCAGCAGGACGGGAACGATCAAAGCTTTCGTCATTCGGGGGTACTCTTCTTGCACTCGAGGCGTAAGCGCTCAATATGCGCATCCG
>JANODH010000133.1:0-9997 GCA_031412595.1 Sphingomonas sp.
GATCGCGGGAATAACGCATGACATTCGCCTCGGAAATTTCGACTGCATTCAGCGAAATTTCGGGCAGGTTCGAATAGGCCGCCGGTGACAATGCCACGAGTGCTGCAGATTGCGCGCCCGGCGTCCCTGCGACGCTATCGATCGCGTTGAGTAGCGCAAGCGTTGGACCTGTCGGCGTGCCGGTGAAGCCATCGAGGGCATTTCCAACGGCAGCCTGGTTTGCCGTCGTTGCCATCGAGCTGAAAGACGCGAGCGCAATCGCAAGACCCTCATAGCTCGTATTGCCTGCTAGTACGCCGACGAGGCTTGCAGCGCCCGTGGTTAGGTTGATCGTGTAAAGCGATGTTACGCGTGTCACCGGATCGGTCAACGTGGCGAGCGACTGCCCCGTCGCGCTGATATCGAACCCCGAAACGCCGAGCGATGTTACGCCGGTCGACCCGATGGTGAACAACTGTCCCGTATTCGGCGAAGCGGTTGCGTTGCCTTGTGTCGCCAAACGCGCTGGCGCGAGAGCACCACGCGTGTCGAGAACATACAGCGTGGTCGACGTCGCTCCCGCGACGTTGTTCGTATATGCGGCAGAAGCGACTGTCGGGATCGCACCCGCGTTCGGGTCCGTCGGCGCATACGCCAGCGTTCCATCGGTCGCAGCGAGTGTACCTGTGTTGGGGTTTGCCCGGACATTCTGCCCGACCTGCGTTACAATACGCAACCGGTCGACAGTCGGGTTAAAGTCAAATCCAACAGCTGATATTGTGGGCAACGGCGGCGTACCTACGACTGTCGCAACACCGGTGCGCGCATTAATCGTGTAGAGCTGGCCCACATTGCTGATCGCGTACAGAATGCGCGGTGCTGCCGGGCGGTAATCGATGCCTGCGATAGTCTGCCCGGCACCTAACCCTGTTACGGCAACCGAGCTTAAAACCGTTCCCGGTGAAGAACTGTTCAATGTAACAAGTGTGGATCCGTCTCGAACCGCTTGCACAGTTTGTGCCGAAGCAGTGGTGCCCTGTATTGATGCGAGGACGGATACGACCGAAAAAATTGCTATAGACGCCCGGTTTTTCATTTCTTACCCTTTTTGTACGCACTTTATCGTTTGACGCGTCGACTGTGTTTGGCCGAATGTCAGACGAAACTTGCAGTTGAACATTCGGTTCCGGCGATCAGTAATTCTTAGTTTTAAGCCAGTTTTCTATCCTCAAAACGAAGCGCGGTCGGCTTCAAGGCAAGCCGACGCGTTCGCTGAGCGAAGCTACGATGCCGTTGCAAAAAAGGTTTCGTTGCGCGAAAAAATAAGCGTCAGGGCGCGCCGTGCGGCCATCAACTCGGCGGCGCTGCAAAAATCTTTTGTGTGTAATGAGTAACCCGCAACAATGGCGAGTTGGTAGCGGAGGAGGGACTCGAACCCCCGACCCCAGGATTATGATTCCCGTGCTCTAACCAGCTGAGCTACTCCGCCTCAAGAGGCGACGCTGGCCTATAAGTGCGGGGCTTGCGGGGGTCAACGGCCATCGTCATAGGCTGCACCGATGCACGATATAAAGGCTATTCGGGAAAACCCTGAAGCGTTCGACGCTGGCTTGGCTCGGCGCGGACTATCGCCGATCGCCGGGACCATTCTCACGATCGATGCTAAAAAGCGTCTTTCGATTCAACAAACCGAAATCGGTCAGTCGCGACGCAAAGTGCTTTCGCAAGAATTCGGAACATTGAAAGCCAAGGGTCTGGCCATACCGCCCGAACTCGTTGCCGAACTGGAATCGCTGAAGCACGATATTCCGCTCGGCGAGGAAACAGTTGCCGGTTTCGAAGCCGAGCTGATCCGAAATCTTGCCGCGCTGCCGAATATCCCAGCGGACGACGTGCCCGATGGATCAGACGAAGAAGGCAATCTGATCGAACATATACGCGGCATAAAACCCACGTTTGCGTTCACGCCACGCGAGCACCCCGATTTCGGCCCTGCTCTTGGTCTCGACTTTGAATCCGCACAGGCTGTTTCAGGGGCACGATTTGCCTATTTGCGCGGCGGGATGGCACGTCTTTCGCGCGCACTTGGTGCGTTCATGCTCGATATTCATACGACCGAATTCGGATACCAGGAGGTTGCGCCGCCGCTGCTTGTTCGCGACGATGCTGTCATCGGGACGGGGCAATTACCGAAATTTGCCGATGATTTGTTCAAGACGACTGATGGCCGCTGGCTGATCCCAACCGCAGAGGTGTCACTAACCAATCTTGTGCGCGAAAAAATCCTGACCGAAGGCGAATTGCCATTGCGGTTCACGTCTCTTACGCCCTGCTTTCGTTCCGAAGCTGGCGCTGCCGGTCGCGATACACGCGGCCTGATTCGCCAACATCAGTTCGACAAAGTCGAGCTGGTGTCGATAACGACACCGGATACTTCAGCTGCCGAGCATGAGCGCATGACACAGGCAGCAGAAACCATTCTCGATCGCTTGCAACTTCCCTATCGGCGCATGCTGCTCTGCACAGGCGATATGGGTTTTACAGCGCAAAAGACATACGACCTCGAGGTCTGGCTCCCTGGTCAAAGTGCCTTTCGCGAGATCTCGTCCTGTTCGAACTGCGGGGATTTTCAAGCGCGGCGGATGAACGCGCGATTTCGGGTCGCTGGCGAAAAGAGCACGACATTCGTTCATACTTTGAACGGTTCGGGTGTCGCTGTCGGACGTGCACTCGTCGCCGTCCTCGAGAATTATCAACAGGATGACGGCAGTGTCAGCGTACCCGAGGCACTGTTGCCCTACATGGGTGGACGGACAACGTTGGAGCCTTGATGCGCATTTTATTAACCAACGACGATGGCATTCATGCGCCGGGCCTTAAGTCGCTCGAGAAAATTGCCCGCGCGCTCAGCGACGATATCTGGATTGTCGCGCCTGCTGAAGAACAATCGGGTGCGGGCCACTCATTGACATTGTCACGTCCTGTGCGCGTTCGCCGTCATGACGACCGCCGTTTTTCGGTCAGCGGGACGCCGACCGATGCCGTCATGATGGCGCTGGGTGTCGTTATGGGCGACGTGAAACCCGACCTTATCTTGTCCGGCGTGAACCGTGGCGCCAACCTTGCCGAGGACGTCACTTATTCGGGCACCGTTTCTGCGGCGATGGAAGGTACGCTGGCTGGCTATCGCTCGATTGCGCTAAGCCAAGTCTATGCACGCGAAGGCATGGGGGACACCGTGCCCTTCGCTGCTGCTGAATCGTGGGGTGAGAACGTATTGCGGCCATTGATCAAAACAGACATGCCACCGCGTACGTTGATCAACGTCAATTTTCCTGCGCTCGCGCCTGATCTTGTCAAAGGTGTGAAAGTCGTCGAGCAAGGTTTCCACGATTATGGACGCGCTCAGATCGTCAAGGGGACAGACCCGCGCGGATATCCTTATTACTGGTTCGGCCTTGGTCATGTCGCACATGTGCCGGGGCATGACACTGATCTCGAAGCAATCGATCAGGGCTATATCACCGTAACGCCGCTTCATCTCGATTTGACGCATTACGAGTCAATGCAAACTCTAAGTCGCGCATTCGCACCATGACGAGCTGACATGATGACGGGGGGCCGTTTCGCGCTTGTTGCAGCAATGGCACTTGCGGGATGTGTCGCGCCGACAATGCAGCAATCATCAGTGACCAAGACATCGACGGATCCGCGTGTCGAGCCGATACTCGAAGGTCTCATCGACGAGACGCCGGTCTGGGAAGCGCGTCCCGTAAGTGCCAATGCCGAGACAATCGGGCAATCGATCTATATCGTTAAAGCGGGCGATACGCTCCGCGCAATCGGTGAGCTGACACGTGTCGGGTCGGAAACGATAGCGCGCACCAATAAACTCTCTGCGCCTTTCAGGCTTTATTCGGGGCAAGTGCTTCGCATTCCGGCCGGCCGCTATCACCGGGTCAGCGCGGGAGAGACGGGCATCGCAATTGCACATGCCTATGGCATCCGGTGGCGAGACATCGTTGCCTCAAATGATTTGTCAGAGCCTTTTGTTTTGCGTGTCGGCCAGCGTTTGCAGCTGCCATGGTCAATAGCCTTAACGCCTGAAGCACGTGCAGCGGCCTTTCGCGTCGACATCGACGATCTGGAAACCGGCAGTGCGCCTGCTCAAACCATAATATCCGATGTTCTGGCATCACGCTTCGCAGGTCGGTTTAGCTGGCCGTTATCGGGCGCTGTCAGCGAAGGTTTCGGACCCGCAGGCAAGGGGCGCCTCAACGAAGGGATCGAAGTGACCGGAGAGTCCGGTAGCGATATTCGCGCTGCCGCAAATGGCACGGTTGCGTTCGTGGGGAACGGTGGTCCAGCGGGGTATGGTGGCGTGATCCTCGTTCGGCACGGCGATGGCTGGATCAGTGTTTACGGACGCGTTGCGCAAGCTGTCGTATCAACCGGCCAGACTGTACGTGACGGGCAGACAATCGGATGGCTGGGCAACGAGGCCAAGCTGCATTTTGAATTGCGAAAGAACCGAATGCCCGTCGACCCCTTAAAACATCTGCCTGCGCGTTAAACTGGCGCAATCATCACATCGCCGCTAAGGGCGCTGGCATGGTCATGACACTACCCACTACACCTAAAATCGGTATGGTTTCGCTTGGTTGCCCTAAAGCGTTAGTCGATAGCGAACGGATTCTGACGAAGCTGCGTGCGGATGGCTACGGCTTGTCGCAGGATTATGCGGGCGCCGATGTCGTCCTCGTCAACACCTGCGGCTTCCTAGACTCCGCCAAAGAGGAATCGCTCGAAGCTATTGGCGAAGCGCTGGCCGAAAATGGCCGCGTCATCGTGACAGGCTGCCTGGGGCGCGAAGCGGACATGATCCGCGCGCGCTTTCCCAAAGTTCTCGCGATCAGTGGGGCGCATCAATATGAAGCGGTTGTGGGTGCCGTGCATGAAGCAGCGCCGATCCCGGCCAGTGCGTTCCTAAATTTGGTGCCGGACAGCGGCCTGAAGCTAACGCCGCGCCACTATAGCTACTTGAAAATCTCGGAAGGCTGCAACCACCGCTGCGCCTTCTGCATCATCCCGAGTATCCGCGGCGATCTTGTTAGCCGTCGCCCCGATGCGATCCTGCGCGAAGCGGAAAAACTGGTCGCGGCAGGGACGCGGGAGCTGCTGGTCATCAGTCAGGATACGTCGGCTTATGGCGTCGATATCCGGCACGAGCCGCGCGTTTGGCACGGACGCGATGTACGTGCGCACATGACCGATCTTGCGCGCGAACTCGGATCGCTCGGCGCATGGGTGCGGCTGCACTATGTCTACCCCTACCCGCATGTCGATCAGGTCATTCCGCTGATGGCGGAGGGCCTAATCACCCCGTATCTGGATATACCGTTCCAGCATGCGGCCCCATCGGTACTAAAGGCGATGAAGCGTCCGGCAAACGAAGCCAAGGTGCTCGAGCGAATCCACAACTGGCGCAAAATTTGTCCAGACATCACGATCCGTTCGACATTCGTTGTCGGGTTTCCCGGCGAGACCGAAGCTGATTTCCAGTATCTGATGGATTGGCTCACCGAAGCGCAACTCGACCGTGTCGGCGCTTTCCGTTTCGAGCCAGTCGAAGGCGCAAGCGCAAATGCCTTACCCAACCCTGTTCCCGAAGCCGTGAAAGAAGAACGTTATGCACGGCTCATGCAACTGACGGCGCAGATCAGCACCGCAAAGCTCGCCGCAAAAGTCGGTCGGACGCTTGACGTCATCATCGATGAAATCGACGATGACGGTGGCGCAACAGGGCGTTCGCAAGCTGATGCACCTGAAATCGATGGATCGGTGTTTCTCCGCGACGCCGGCGGCTTGAAGCAAGGCGATATCGTGCCTGTCTTGATCGAAGATGCCGATGAACATGATTTGTTCGGGGTACCAGCATGACCGACTTTTCGGCGCTGCTCGTCGCCGATCAGGGGCAAAATGCCAGAAGCATTTATCTTGTCGATCCTGACGGTTACGACACATGGCTGTCAGCCCAACCCGAGCGGCGTCGCGCAGCTGTTACCGCCCAGGGGCTGAAGCCCGTGGGTTACACCAGTGCGATCCTGCCCGGCGAACGCGCGGACGAGTGGTCGGTCGTTACTGTCGTTGCAAATACAGCGTCATTATCACCTTGGTGTTTAGCCAAGCTCGCCGACACGCTACCCGAGGGCACATATCGCGTTGAAGGTGTTGCGCCCGGTCCTGCAGCACTGGGATGGCTGCTTGGACAGTACAAGTTCGATCGCTATCTTTCCAACGATGAGCGGCGCGGGCCGCGTGTCTTAGTCACCAGCGACGTTTCGCGGCTCGAGGCGATAATTCGCGAGGCCGAGGCAGTGGCGCTTGTGCGCGATCTCGTGAACACGCCCGCCGCCGATATGGGCCCTGGTGATCTCGAAGCGCAGGCATCTGAGCTGGCGCGCCGATATGACGCCGTTTTTACCGTGACCAAAGGGCACGACCTCGAAATCGGCTTTCCGATGATTTATGCGGTAGGCGCAGCTGCAGCGCGCGAACATGCGCCACGGTTAATTGAAATCGAATGGGGGAATCCGACGCACCCCCGCTTTGCCATTGTCGGAAAAGGCGTCACGTTCGATTCAGGTGGCCTTGATATCAAACCATCATCAGGCATGCGCCTGATGAAAAAAGACATGGGTGGTGCCGCGCATGCGCTCGCTCTTGCGCAGCTCATTATGGCAGCACGTTTGCCGATAAGGCTGCATATGCTGATTCCCGCTGTCGAGAATGCCATTGCAGGTAATGCCTTTCGGCCCGGTGACATCCTGACTTCGCGTCAAGGCTTGACGGTTGAAATCGCAAATACCGATGCAGAAGGTCGTCTCGTCCTTGCCGATGCATTGACCAAAGCCAGTGAAAGCGAGCCTGTGATGATTGTCGATTTCGCGACACTGACAGGCGCCGCGCGTGTTGCATTGGGTCCCGACCTTCCTGCGGTGTTCAGCAACGACGACGCGTCGGCGATCGCACTGACAAACGCAGCGCGTGATGTAAGCGATCCGCTTTGGCGCCTTCCGTTGCACAGCGGCTATGGCGAGATGCTGAAATCAGACATTGCGGACCTGAACAATGCGCCCGATGGGGGATTTGGCGGCGCGATTACAGCCGCGCTATTTCTACAAAAGTTTGTTCCTGCCAATACTCAATGGCTGCACCTTGATACGTTTGCCTGGCGGCCGGCGGCGAAACCTGGCCGGCCAAAAGGTGGTGATGCTCTCGGCCTTCGCGCTGTTTGGGCAATGATTCAGTCAATGTTCATTTAATATCGCAACCTACCGGCGCCTCGTGCGTTAACCTTTGATGCATGATGACCCTCTTTCGAGCTGGATGGACACATTGATCGATTATGTTCGATCGGGTGAGCCAGATCTTACCAACCGGCAAATGGCATTGATGATGCTGATCTATCTAACACCTGGCCCGCATACGGTGCGCGGCATCGCGAACGGGCTGGGCGTTTCGAAGCCTGTCGTTACGCGCGCCTTGAATAAGTTGGGTGGTCTGGGCTATCTCCAGCGCGAGCGTGATAAGGCCGACCGTCGGAATGTCTTTGTCAAGCGAACGGACGGAGGGGCGGATTTCCTTGACGAATTTGGGCGGCTCATTGCCTGCAGACAAAGATACAACACGCAGCACCGCGTCGCCGCGTAAACGGTTTGTTCTGTCGGGGCATTCGGCGCCTCTCGACCCCGCGATCCATGCAGTGCGTCCCGACCTTGCGGACGTCGCATTGGCAAGCCAGGTATTCGCGCCGCACTACGCAAAGGCGCTTCCCGGTCGCGTGTCATCCGATGCCGCTATCTACAGCAAGCCTGATAAACTTTCGTTCGAATTAGCGCGCGTTGAAAAGGGAGAAGTCATCGACCTCTTCGATTTCAATGGCGGTTGGGCTTGGGTGCGAGCGTCGACAGCAATCGGCTATATCAGCGCTGATGCAATCGAAGCCGCATGACGCGTGTTTTCATCGACGGTGCAGCCGGAACAACAGGCTTGGAAATCGAAGCACGGCTATCGGGCCGTGCTCAATTCGAACTTATCAAACTCGACGAGGATAGGCGCAAGCAATTGAGTGCCCGCCGCGACGCGCTCAATGCAGCCGACGTCGTAATATTATGTTTGCCCGACGAGAAAGCGCGGGAAGCGGTTGCTTTGATCGACAGTAAAACCACGCGCGTGATCGACGCATCGACTGCGCATCGCACGGCAAAAGGCTGGACCTATGGCTTCCCTGAAATTGGCAATGATATCGCAAGTGCAATGCGTGTCTCGAATCCGGGATGTTATGCCACTGGTTTCGTGGGCTTGATTGCGCCGCTCATCAAAGCAAGACGCATCGGTCCCGGTGCGCCAATCATGTGCAATGCTGTGTCGGGATATTCCGGCGGCGGCAAGGCAATGATTGCGGAGTATGAAGCGGGTAACGGCGCCGCTTGGCGGACATATTCGCTCGGTCTTGCGCACAAGCATGTGCCGGAAATGCAAGCGCATTCAGGGCTGACCAATCCACCACTATTTGCCCCCGCCGTCGCAAATACGTATCGCGGCATGATCGTGGATGTGCCGCTGTTCGGTGCGAACCCAAAGGCCATTCGCGAAACCTTGGCTGACGCTTATGCCGAGTCGACGATAATCAACCTTCGCGAGATCGAAGGCGACACCTTGAGCATCGAGCACGCCGCAAATAGCGACCGAATGGACTTGTTCGTTTTCACGAACGGGTCACAAACGCGGCTCGTCGCTGCGCTGGACAATTTGGGAAAAGGCGCAAGTGGCGCTGTTGTGCAAAATCTCAATCTGATGGTCGGTTTGCCCGAAACGACAGGTTTACGAATTTAGTGTTGAAGCCGAAGTTCGAGGCTTCGTATCACATTTCACCCTTGGCACGACGATAGGCAAACCACTTTGCCACATTTTCTTGATGTTCGGTGTAGGTCTCGGCAAAAGCGCTGCTGCCATCGCCCTGAGCCACGAAAAAGATGGCGTTCGATCGCTCGGGATTTAGCGCTGCTTCGATCGAAGCTTTGCCTGGATTAGCGATCGGTCCAATCGGCAATCCAGTCTTGCGGTAGGTGTTGTATGCGTTCGGCGTATCGAGTTCAGATCGCAAAATGCGTCGCCCTAGCGGCTTTCCCTTCGTGACGGGATAAATCACGGTAGGGTCGGCCTCCAGCTTCATGCCAAGCTTCAGCCGATTGTTATACACTGCAGAAACCAGCCGACGCTCCGATGCACGCCCGGTTTCTTTTTCAATGATCGATGCCAGAATAATCGCTTGCTCCGGCGTCGTGACTGCCGTGGCCGGTTTCCGTGCTTTCCAAGCATTTGCCAGCGCTGTCTGCATGGCTTTTTGCATACGAGCCAAAACAACTGTGCGCGCCTCGTTGCGGGTATAAGCGTAACTGTCCGGTAGAACCGATCCCTCGGGCGGCACGGCGACGTCGCCGGTCAACAATGGCGTCGCAGCGAGCCGTTCCTGCACCAGTATCGACGGCATTCCTTCAGGGATCGTGACGAAACGCTGCAGGGTTTTGCCCGACTGCAAAAGCCGCAGGATTTCCCCGGCTGCCATACCCTTTTTTATTAAATACTCACCGGGCTTGATCGGCGTGTCCGACCCAAAAAGTTTTGCGTAGCGAACGAAGCTGGTAGCCGAGTCGACTGCCCCCGCTGTTTCAAGCACTTTAGCAGCGGCGCTCAAGCTTGATCCCTGAGCAACTAGAACCTCGGTATCGCGATCGGCAGTACCACGCCCGGGGCGAAGCAAAATAACTGCCATGATCGCGGCCAAAGCGAAAATGGTCGCGACGAAAAAGCGCTTCATTAGATGGCACGCATGACCAGCGAGGCATTCGTGCCCCCAAAACCAAAGCTATTATTGAGCACAGCCTTAACACGACGCTTCTTGGCCACATGGGGAACGAGATCAACCCCGGCACAACTTTCGCTCGGGTTATCT
>JANODH010000134.1:0-6451 GCA_031412595.1 Sphingomonas sp.
GGACCCCCGCCTTCGCGGGGGCACGTGCTACGCCCGCGCCTGTGCCCAGGCCCAATCGAGCCAGGGGCCGAGCGCGACGATGTCGGCCGTGTCGACCGTGGCGCCGCACCAGATGCGCAGGCCCGGCGGGGCATCGCGATATCCGGCGATGTCGTAAGCCGCGTCTTCGGCTTCGAGGAGGCCTGCGAATTTCTTGATGAGGGCTTCGTCTGCCCCTTCGACCGTCAGGCAAACGCTGGTTTTCGATCGTGTTGCCGGGTCGGCAGCGAGGTGGCCTAGCCAGGGGCGGGCGGCAACAATCGCGTCGAGTGCTGCGGCATTCGCATCGGATCGCGCCATCAGCCAACTAAGGCCGCCATGTTCCTTTGCCCATTCGAGCGCGAAAATGACGTCCTCGACAGCCAGCATCGACGGCGTATTGATTGTTTCACCCTTGAACACGCCTTCGGCCAGTGCGCCTTTCGAAACGAGGCGGAAAATTTTCGGCAGCGGCCACGGCGGTGTGTAGCTGGTCAGCCGTTCGACGGCGCGGGGCCCCAGAATGATGACGCCATGCGCGCCTTCGCCGCCCAAAACTTTTTGCCAGCTGAACGTCGTGACGTCGAGTTTGTCCCACGGCATGTCGTAGGCGAACACCGCGCTGGTCGCGTCGTTGATCGTCAGGCCTTCACGGTCGTCCTTGATCCAGTCGCCATCGGGCACGCGGGCCCCGCTGGTGGTGCCGTTCCAGGTGAACAGGACATCGTTGCTTTGGTCGATGCTGGCAAGATCGACGATCTGACCATAGTCGGCGCGAAGGACTGTCGGTTCGAGCTTCAGCTGCTTGACGGCATCGGTCACCCAGCCTTCGCCGAACGATTCCCAGGCGACAGCCGTGACGGGCCGTGCGCCCAGCATCGTCCACATTGCCATTTCATAAGCGCCGGTGTCCGATGCAGGCACGATGCCGATCCGGTGCGTATCGGGAACGCCGAGGATTTCGCGTGTCAGCGTAATGGCGTGCTGGAGCCGCGCCTTGCCGATTTTTGAGCGATGCGACCGGCCGAGCGATCCGGTGGCGAGGCGTGCCGCATCCCAGCCGGGGGGCTTGGCGCAAGGGCCAGAACTGAAGAAGGGACGCGCTGGTTTCACGTCGGGACGGGTTAACTCAGTCATATATTCTCTCCTCACAGAGAGCAGCGCGGCGTTGGGACCGCGTGGCCCGTCGCCGCCATTAACGAGGGGCCTTGCGGAGTCAACCGCTTGCACGGAGGGATTTTGATGTATCATTTCGAGACATGATGATTTTATTTTGGTTAACGCGGGTGCAACTTTTCCAAAAATTTGTTACGTGAACATAACGACAAAAATGTCGAATCGAGTCGCATCGATTTCACAATTGGGAATTTGTCACATGAAACGTCTTTCAATCGCGGCAGTTTTTGCCGTTCTTTCTACTGCGGTGGTTGCGACTCCAGCACTGGCGGCGCCCAAGGTTTCGCCCCCACCCACGCTCGGCGCGACCCCTTGCAAGCTGACCGACGTTTCGCCGACCGCCAGCGCCTGCGCTGGGTGGTATGTAAAGAACCTTATAAACGGCAGCAGTGATGCGGAGCAGGCTTTTGGACTGAACGCGTTGTTTGGCGGTTCATCTTTTTCGGCGGCCACGATAACGTGGAAAGAAACACTCGAATCGATCAGTGGCGATAAGATCGATTTTGCAACCGCTCTTTTTGGTGATACCGTTATCGGGGTCCATGTTGGTGGGGCAGGTGGCACCGGGATCGGCGTCGGCTATTCGGGCACAGCCTTTTTCCGGTTTGACGCTGGCAACTTGGTCGGAGGTCTTAATAAAATTGGTTTCAATCGGGGTGGCCTTTCGAACGCTCGTCTCTATTCGACTGGCACTTTTGTATCGCCGCCTGTTCCCGAGCCCGCGACATGGGGTATGATGCTTCTCGGCTTCGGTATCGTCGGCAGCGCGCTGCGCCGTCGCCGGACGCTTGCGATCGCATAAATTCGCGGTTTCTTGAAACGTAAAGATTGAATAAGGCGGGGCCGATGCGGCTCCGCCTTTTTCTTTGTACTTTGGTCCTGCTTCTGCACGGCTGCATCGACCGGCCGACAATGCAGCGGCCGCGCGTGAAGCCTGTCGTCGGCACCGATGCTGCCGCGCTCCGGCAATGTGTGGCAAAGCTCGACCGGGTGGTCGCGCGCTATGCTTTGTTGCCCGATCAGACGTTTTCGGGTGGGTGTTCGGCGCTGGGCGCGGTGCAATTACGCGATATCGGCGTGCCCGTAACCGGGATCACGGCAATGACTTGCCCGCTGGCTCATGCGTTTACGCAGTGGGTGCAAAGTGATCTGCAAGTGCCCGCCATGGGTGAATTCGGCAGCGCGGTTGTCAAAATCGAAGCGATGGGAACTTATGCTTGTCGCCCGATCGCAGGGAGCGGCCGCTTGTCCGAGCACGGCAGCGCCAATGCAATCGACGTCGCAGCCTTCGTGCTTGCCAACGGGCGGCGCATCAGTGTGCTGAATAGCTGGACCGGCGAAGGCGAACAGGGGGAGCGCGAAGCGCGTTTCCTGAAATCGGTGCGCGCGGCGGCGTGCCGGCGGTTCAATACCGTGCTCAGCCCCGATTATAATGCCGATCACCGCGACCATTTTCATTTCGATATGGGCCGCGGTCCGTTCTGTCGCTAGGGAAGCGCAATGACCGAACCCCAAATCCCCGCACGCGTGTTCGAACGTGCCCGCACCGAAGCCGAAACAGCCAAGCATGGTGTCCACACCGCGCAGACGATGGATCCTGCTTATAAGCTTGCGTTTCAGGATATGGATTTCCTGCTTCGTGAAGATTTGCGGCCGGTGCGTTTCCAGCTTGAATTGCTGAAGCCCGAACTGCTTCTCGACGAAGCCGAGATCGGCTCGATGATGGTCTTTTACGGGTCGGCGCGAATCCCCGAACCGGGCGTTGCTTCAGAGCATGTTGACGCCGACATCGCGGCGAGCCTCGAAGCAAAGTCGCGTTATTATGACGAAGCGCGCAAGCTCGCGGCACTGGCCAGTGCAACGCCGCGCGACGAGCACGGGAAGCGCCATTTCGTGGTATGTTCGGGCGGTGGCCCTTCTATCATGGAAGCGGCCAATCGCGGGGCTGCCGATGTCGGCGCGGAATCAGTTGGGCTGAATATCGTCCTGCCGCATGAGCAGGCGCCCAATGGTTATGTGACGCCCGGTCTCAGCTTCCAGTTTCACTATTTCGCACTGCGCAAGATGCATTTCCTGCTTCGTGCCCGCGCCGTGGCAGTATTCCCCGGCGGGTTCGGGACGTTCGACGAGACGTTCGAGCTGTTGACGCTCATTCAAACAGGCAAAATCAAGCCGATGCCGATCCTCATGTTCGGCCGCGAATTCTGGAATCGTGTCGTGAATTTCGATGCGTTGGTCGCCGAGGGCGTCGTCTCGGCGCAGGACCTTAAACTGATGCAGTTCGTCGATAGTGCAGACGAAGCGTGGGCAATCGTCCGCGCGTTTTACGCCCTGTGATCAAGTCTTTGGTGCAGCCGCTGCCTCAGGGGCCGCCGGCGCAGCCGCTGCAGCGGGCAGTGGCAGATTCGAGCCTTGCGCATTCAAATAAGCAATGACGTTGGCGCGATCTTCAGGCTTCGACAGGCCAGCAAAATTCATCTTTGTGCCCTTGGCATAGGCAGCGGGCTTCAAAAGCCACTTGTTCATGCCGTCGAAATCCCAGTTGCCGGGAACGGCTTTCAGGGCATCCGAATAGGCAAAGCCGGGATGTGCGCCATGCGGTTTGCCCATGACGCCGTGCAGCGCCGGACCAATACCATTCGCGCCGCCGGGAGTCACATTGTGACACGATGCGCATTTCTTGAATACCTCAGCACCTTTGGCGATATCGGCCGTGGCAAGCAGGGTTGCAATCGGAACGACTTCGGCGGGAGCTTCGCCACCTGCGACCTCTTCAACGCCTTCGACGATATAACCCATTTTTTTAGGGCGTTCGTTATGGAAAATCTCGCCAGCCACGATTGTCGACCCTAGCGCAACAATGCCAGCGCCAAGGACCATCATTGCGATTACGTTGCTGCGACTATCCATTATCGTAAAGAAGCCTTTTGGGGTTAGTAATTAGCCGCGCATGTAGGAAGAAGCGGTACTTTGCGCAAGCGCGGAAGGCGCGGCGATTTTGCATTGCAGCACGCAGCGGGCAGCATTACCGCGCGCTATGGATCGTTACCCAGCCCCGGCCCGTCCGATTGTTGCCGCCATGCTTGCGGCGTGCGTGGCCGAGCCCGGGCGTGCCGTGTCGTTTCAGGGTGCGCCAGGCGCAAATTCGCATATCGCCGTCAGGGAAGCTTTTCCCAAAGGCTTTCCAATGCCGTGCTTCTCGTTCGAGGATGCAATCGACGCCGTGAAGGACGGTGCTGCCGATTGCGCGATGATCCCGATCGAAAATTCACTGCACGGGCGGGTCGCCGATATCCATTTTCTGCTGCCGGAATCAGGTCTTGTGATCACAGGCGAGCATTTCCTGCCGATCCGCTACGCGCTGATGGGTCTGGGTGCTTGTGCGGACGTCACGCAAGCCGTGAGCCATCCGCAGGCACTGGGTCAGTGTCGCAAGTGGCTGCGTGCGCGCGGGATCCGGCCTTTGGCTTATGACGATACCGCCGGGGCAGCAGCGCTCGTCCTCGAAGGGGGCGATCCCGCCGTTGCAGCGATTGCGCCACCATTGGCCGCATCAGTTTACGGGCTGAAGATTTTTGAGACGGGGCTCGAGGATTCCGACGACAATATGACGCGCTTTGTGGTGCTGGCGCGTGCGGGGCATCCGCCGGTCGGCGACGGGCCAGTGATGACGACGCTCGTGTTCGAAGTGAAAAACGTGCCCGCCGCGCTTTACAAGGCAATGGGCGGGTTTGCGACCAACGGCGTCAACATGACAAAGCTCGAAAGCTATCAGCGCGGCGCGAGCTTTTCGGCGACCGAATTTTTTGCCGATATCGTCGGGCATCCCGATGATCCCGCCGTGGCGCGTGCGCTCGACGAGTTGCGCTTCCATTCGAAATGGGTGCGACTGCTCGGCACCTATCCGCAAGCGCGCAAACGAGGCTGATGCTGTGGTTCGCCTGGCGACCGAAGCCGATCTGACACGCGTCCATACGCTGATCGAGAGCGCTTATCGTGGCGATACGGCGCGGCAGGGCTGGACGCACGAAGCCGATCTTCTGGGCGGCCAGCGGACCGATCTAGCCGCCCTGACCGCTGTGCTGGACGATCCGCGTCAGCATATTCTCGTCCTCGAAGCGGCTGGCGCGCTTGTCGCCACAGTGCATGTGCAGGCCAAAAGCGGGGACACGGCCTATCTCGGGCAGCTTGCCGTGAGCCCAGCAGAGCAAGCGCATGGCCTGGGGCGGCGGATGATCGAAGCAGCGGAGGCATTTGCTGTCGAACATTTCGGCGCGCGGATCATGGAAATGACCGTAATCACGCAGCGGGCAGACCTGATCGATTATTATGTTCGTAGGGGCTATGCAGCCACAGGCGAGACGCGACCGTTTCCCTATGAAGACGTCCGCTTCGGGCTGCCCGTCACGCGTGAGTTGTCGTTTACCGTGCTGGCGAAGGCGCTTCGCTGAGCCAGGCTGTCATCAAACTGTGCGCGATGGCAAAGGGTGGCGGGGCCTTGAACGGCGCATCGGGATCGCCCGCCATGGCCGCCGCCGCTTCGGCGCGCGTGACCCACATCGCGTCTTCGAGTTCGTTGGTGTCGAGCGTGATCCGGTCATGCTCAGCCTGCGCAATGCACGCGATCATCAACTGTGACCCACCGAACGGCCACGGTTGGCTGGCGACGTAGCGGACATTGCCGGTTGGGATGCCCGATTCTTCGAACAGCTCGCGGCGGACGGCTTCTTCGATTGATTCACCGGGTTCGAGAAAACCGGCCAGCGCCGAATAATTGCCGGGCGGAAAGCGCGACTGACGCCCGACCAATACCTTGCCTTCAAATTCGGCGAGCATGATGACGACCGGATCGGTGCGCGGGAAATGATCGGTTGCGCAGACGCTGCATTTGCGGCCCCAGCCAGCGCGAAACAAGTCTGTCTTCCCGCCGCAGCGACTGCAGAAGCGGTGATGATTGTGCCACGTGATCAGGCTCAATGCCGTCCCGTAAATCGCGGCATCCTCCGCAGGCAGGAAGCTGAGTGCGCGGAACATGGCTGGCGAACGCATGATGACCGGGCCGTCTTGCGGCACGACAGCCGCAAAATGGGGCTTCTCGTCGCGCAGGCCGAGCAGGATGAGTTCGGTTTCATCGGCAACGTCGGCCATAGAATGCCAGACAAGCTGCCCTTCGGCCGTCATTCGCGGATCGAGTCCATCGAGGCCGAGCAGTCGCCCGCGCCAATCACGCACGAGCAATTGATAGGCTGCGTTATCG
>JANODH010000135.1:0-3622 GCA_031412595.1 Sphingomonas sp.
CAAGGCATCGGTTCCAAGCAGGCTGGCGCGCGGATCGTCGCGGAAAATATCGACCAGCGTGCCGGTGTCGATCGGGTCGACATGCTGGGCATAAAGCGGCAGACCATCGCGGGCGAGCCGGTCTGCGATCCGGGCGTGGACTGTCTTCAAGCGACGGATTGCGGTAAACAGCCCCAGCGTTCCGCCGCCTGAGGCCGCAATCAGGCGCGCATAAGCATTGGCGAGCGCGCCTGCGTCGCCACGCTTCACATCGGTTACGATCAGGACTTGCGCATTGTTGGCATAGTCGAACGGACTTGCCGCGCTGAAATGCAGCGCGGGAGCCAACAGGTGATTTGCCCCGGTGCGCGCTTCGGCAGCAGCCCAGTCTTCGCCGCCGCGCAATGTTGCGGAGGTCACGATCACGCCGTGCGCAGGTTTAAGGACGGTTTGCGCAAAAGGGCTTGTCGGATCGAGCCAATGACGACGCAGCCCCACGTCGAAATCGCGCGCTTCGATCCGATCGACAGCGAGCCAATCGACGAAATCGGGATCGGCCGGGCCACCGATGCGCGCCAGCAACGAAAGCCATGCCGCCACGGTGTCGCGCCGCCAACTGAGACTGGCGATTGCGCCTTCGATCCGCGCGCGCGCCGGACCGTCGAGCCAGTCGGGACCGTCTTCGAGCACCGCTTCCAGCCGTCGGCCTAGTGCCACAAGCGGGCGGAGCAGATTGTCGAGCGCTTCGGCTGCACCCTGTGCCGCGTCGACCAGTTTTCCGTCGAGTTCGGCGGCTTCGGTTTCGAGGCCATAGCCTGCATCCGCGCCGTCTGCACGGGCATATACTGTTCCGCGCACGGCCGCGAGCAGCGCCTCGACCGGACCGAACGGATCACCTTCGGCAATGCGCTGAAGCCAGCCATCGGCAGGGAGCGCTTGTGCCGCATTTCCCGCAGCAACGATCGCTGCCGATCCCTCGCTGTCGTAACTGGCAACATCCGCAAGTCGCGCCGCCAGCCCGCGCCGTCGCCCGCGCGCGGTTCCCTCGGGACCGACGATCCAGCGGCGGATTTCGATCGCTTCCTGACCCGTCAGCGCGGCTGAAAACATGCTGTCGGCCGCATCGAACAGATGGTGGCCTTCGTCGAAGATGATCCTCGTCGGTCGGTTCGCCGCTTCGCGCCCCCGCGCTGCATTGACCATAACGAGCGCATGATTGGCAATCACGAGATCAGCGTCGGCGCTTGCTCGGGCCGCGCGCTCGATGAAGCATTTCCGGTAATGCGGGCATCCGGCATAAACGCATTCGCCGCGCCGGTCGGTCAGCGCGGTTGATCCGGCACGGCGGAACAGCGTGGGCAACCAGCCCGGCAAATCGCCGCCGACCATATCACCGTCGCGGCTGAACGACGCCCAGCGCGCGACGAGATGCGCAAGGATGGCAGCGCGACCCGAAAATCCGCCCTGCAGGGCGTCTTCAAGATTGAGCAGACAGAGATAATTCTCGCGGCCTTTGCGAATGACAACTTTGGCTTTGCGCTCGGCAGCATCAGGAAACAGGCGGCGCGTTTCGCTATCAAGCTGGCGTTGCAGCGCTTTGGTATAAGTCGAAATCCAGACCGCGCCGTGCGCCTTTTCGGCCCAAAGCGAGGCCGGTGCCAGATAAGCAAGTGTTTTTCCGATCCCTGTTCCGGCTTCGGCAAGCAGCATATGCGGTTCATCGCGGCGGGCGCGCGGTTCGAAAGCTTGTGTTGCGGCCTGTGCATAGGCCCGCTGCCCCTCGCGCCGCTCCGCACCATCGCCAGTCAGATCATCGAGTCGCTCGAGTGCGCTTTCGGGTGGTACGCTGATCGTGCGCGGGGCGGGACGTGGCGGCTTTTCTTCCCATTCGGGCAGTTTGGCAAAAAGCCACCGTTCGTCGCTTGCGGGTTTTGCGAGTGCCTCACGAACGATACTGCCCCACGACCAGCGAAGCCGCGCCAGTGTCTGCGCTGAGGTCCACGCCCCTTCTCGCGCTGCCCAGTCGGGCTTTTCCATCTGCTCGACCAGTATCGACGCCGCGATCCTGAGCACCGAAGCCGCCTGGCTTTCATCTGTCGGCGGCGTGGCGCCAAGTGCTTCGGCAAGCCCCTTGACCGTCGGCACGACGAAGCGCGCAGGGTGAACGAAAGCAAATAGTTCGAGGAGATCGAGCCCGGTCAGGTCGGGATAGCCGAGGC
Organism: Sphingomonas sp.; assembly: GCA_031412595.1. Classification (GTDB taxonomy): domain Bacteria; phylum Pseudomonadota; class Alphaproteobacteria; order Sphingomonadales; family Sphingomonadaceae; genus Sphingomonas_O. Next base: position 2,199 of record JANODH010000135.1, read on the forward strand.
GCTGGCCGACAAGTGGCGCATTCAAAAGGATGACGGGCGTCTCGCCTGCCATGGCAATGGCTTCGCCGCGCCCGATACCACGCGTACCGCGATCATCGGCAATCCAGATGCCGCCATGGCTTGCGTAGAGCGCGGGATAGGGCAAGAGGACGGCCACAGGGCCGACTTGGCGTAGCTAGAACGAAAGAGCAACAATTGTCCGACATCCGAACTGCCGCATTCGAATCCAAGGCCTGGCCGTTCGAGGAAGCGCGCAAGTTGCTCAAGCGCTATCCCGACGGAAAACCGAGCGGCGCGCCGGTCATTTTCGAATGCGGCTACGGGCCATCGGGCCTGCCGCACATCGGCACCTTCAATGAAGTCTTGCGCACGACGATGGTGCGCAATGCGTTCCGGACGTTATCGGATGCGCCGACGCGGCTGATCGAATTTTCGGACGATATGGACGGCCTGCGCAAAGTGCCCGACAATGTGCCGAACGCAGCGATGCTGGGCGAACATCTCGGCAAGCCGCTGTCGCGCATCCCCGACCCGTTCGAAAAGTTCGACAGTTTTGCCGCGCATAACAATGCGATGCTGCGCGATTTCCTCGACCGCTTCGGGTTCGACTATGAGTTCATTTCGTCGTCGTCGCAATATGAGAGCAGCGCCTTCGACGAAGCGCTGAAAGGCATCCTTCGCCATTACGACGCCATCATGGGCGTGATGCTCCCGACGCTGCGCAAGGAGCGCGCGGCGACTTATTCGCCTGTTCTCCCGATCAGCGCGAAAACGGGCATTGTCCTGCAAGTGCCCGTCGAAGTTATCGATGCCGATGCAGGCCTGATCCGTTTCGATGACGGCGGCGATATCGTAACGCAGTCGGCGCTTGGCGGGCAGGCAAAGCTGCAATGGAAAGTCGATTGGGCCATGCGCTGGGTCGCGCTGGGCGTCGATTACGAGATGTACGGCAAGGACCTGATCGACAGCGGCCAGCAATCGGGCAAGATCGCGCGGATCCTCGGCGGGCGGCCGCCCGAAGGCTTCGTCTACGAGATGTTTCTCGACGAATTGGGGCAAAAGATTTCGAAGTCGAAAGGCAATGGCCTGACGCTCGAGCAATGGCTCGATTACGGGACGCAAGAAAGCCTGAGCTTTTTCGCTTATCGCGAACCGAAGAAAGCCAAGGCGCTGCACATCGGCGTCATCCCGCGGGCGGTGGACGAATATTTTCAGTTTCGCAGCAATTACGGCGCGCAACCGGCCGAACAGAAGCTCGGCAATCCGGCGCATCACATTCATGCCGGTGCGGTGCCGCCCGATGTGCCGCCGGTGACGTTCGGGTTGCTGCTCAATCTGGCCGGCGTGCTCGGCGGCGAAGCGACGGCAGAACAGATGCGCGCCTATCTGGCGAATTATGTCGAAGGCGATGTTTCGGCCGAACT
>JANODH010000136.1:0-3727 GCA_031412595.1 Sphingomonas sp.
ATCATCGGCAAGTTCTTGGTCGCTTGCCTCGACCACCGGCAAATCATGATGCGTATCGAGCGTTGCGCGACCCTGCCCGGGGATATGCTTGATCACGCCGATCACGCCGCCCTGTTGCAACCCGTTGAGCATCGCCCCGCCAAGTGACGCGACACGCAAAGGGTCACTGCCGAACGATCGCTCACCGATGGCTGCATGCGTTTGGGCGCGACCCACGTCGAGCACTGGCGCGATGTTCACATTGATGCCGACATCGGCAAGCATCAGGCCGATCGCGCGCGCATTGACGCGCACGGCTTCGAGCGCGGATATCGGCGCGCGCTCATAAAGCGCATCGAATGCCGCCGCAGCTGGAAAATCGGGCCACACAGGCGGGCCCATCCGCGCCACCGGTCCGCCTTCCTGATCGATCAGGATCGGCAGCGCGTCGCGACCGTGCAGCGCACGCAAATCATCGGTCAGTGCGCGGAGCTGCGCACAATCAACGATATTGCGCCCGAACAAAATATAGCCCGCCGGATTGGCGGCGGCGAAAAAAGCGCGCTCTTCGGCAGTAAGTACCGGGCCGGACAAACCGAAGATTACAGGCTTCATGCCCTCTCTTTGCCCGTGACCGCGTCAGTTCACAATCAGGCAGTTCTCACCGGCAATTTTGAGTTTGCCGCAAATGGTGGATGCCTCATCGCCAGCATTGGCACGCAGGCGATACACCTGATTGCCGTTCACTTCGGCAGCGACCACCGATTTCGGCAGCGCCGCCAGATAGGCAAATCGTTTGGCCAATACGGTCCAGGCCTCATTCGCTTTTGCTTCCGAACCGAAGGCACCAAGCTGCACCAATGATCCACTCGGCGCTGTCATCGCGACGTTCGGTAGTGGCTTTGCAGGCGGCGCAGCGACAAGCTTGCCACCTGAGGCCGGAATCGAAGCCGTGGCAACCGGTTTGGCAGGCGCACCACGAAATCCCGGTTTGGGTGGTGTTGCCTTCACATTGGTCAGAGGGGCTTCGGCGGCCGCATTCGTGTCTATCTTGCCATCGGCTTCAGCGCCTTCGGAGGCCGCAAAGCTGCTGTCGCCCTGCCCTTCGACTTTCATGCCGCCGGGGGCATCGGGGCGCACTTTATAATCGCCTTCCTGCGCGGCGATCAATTTGCCGTCACCCGTCGGCGCGGGCTGGCTCCGCAACAGCGCGATCCCGGCAATGACAACGCCGAGCGCAACGATCGCGGCAATGGCAAAGCCAATCAGCTTGCCCGTTGAAATTGTTTCCTCGTCGATGTCATCGTCGACAGCTTCGAGCCACGGAAGCCGATCTTCATCCTGCAAGGCCAAAGTGTCGCGGTCGTTGTCGGTCACCATTACATCTCCTGCGCAGCGCTGACGCCCATGATCCCCAGACCATTACGGATAATTTGAGCGATACCATTCGCTAAATATTGCCGCGCCTGTGTCAATTTGGGATCATTAACCATCAGAACGCGCCGATCAGGCCGATCATTGCCCATATTGAAATAACCATGGAAAGCGGCGGCCAAGTCGAAAAGATAAAAGGCAATCCGGTGCGGCTCGCGGGCGGCGGCGGCGGCCTCGACGATGCGCGGAAATTGCGCGGCGAATTTGACCATTTCGAGGTCTTCGGCATCGAGCAGTGCTACATCGGGTGTTCCCGGCTCGATCCCTGAGTCGGCAATCTTGCGCCCGAGCGAACAGATGCGTGCATGCGCATATTGCACGTAAAAGACCGGATTGTCTTTCGACGCTTCAACGACTTTGGCGAAGTCGAAATCCATTTGCGCATCGGCCTTGCGCGTGAGCATCGTGAAGCGGACGACGTCTTTGCCGACTTCTTCGACAACTTCGGCAAGCGTCACGAAATTGCCGCTGCGCTTCGACATTTTGACCGGCTCGCCGCCCCGCAGCAACCGGACCATCTGGATCAGCTTCACGTCGAACGGTTTGCCGCCGGTCAGCGCAGACACGGCGGCACGGATGCGCTTTACCGTGCCCGCATGATCGGCGCCCCAGATGTCGATGAGCGCGTCGGCTGTTTCACTTTTTTGAAAATGATAGGCCATGTCAGCGCCGAAATAGGTCCAGCTGCCATCCGATTTGCGGATCGGCCGATCCTGATCGTCGCCGAATTGCGTCGAGCGAAACAGTGGCAGCGTGACCGGTTCCCAGTCGGGATCGACTTCGCCCTTCGGCGCTTCGAGCTGGCCATCATAAACGAGGCCTGCGGCACGGAGGACAGCTTCGGCGGCCTCAGGCTTCTTCGCGGCTTGCACTGAAGCTTCAGACGAAAACAGGTCATGATGGATGCCGAGCAGCGCGAGATCCGCACGGATCAGATCGAGCATTGCGGCGACGGCTTCGGTGCGAAACAGCGCCAGCCATTCGCTTTCGCCCTTGCCTGCATATCGGTCGCCGAATTCGGCGGCGAGTGCCTGCCCGACCGGCACCAGATACTCGCCCGGATACAGCCCTTCGGGGATCGCGACTGTTTCGCCGAGCGCCTGCGCGTAGCGAAGGTAGACCGACCGCGCGAGCGTATCGACCTGCCCGCCTGCATCGTTGACATAATATTCGCGTATCACTTTGTGCCCGGCAAATTCGAGCAGGCTGGCCAGCGCGTCACCAACGACCGCCCCGCGGCAATGCCCCATGTGCATCGGCCCGGTCGGATTGGCCGAGACATATTCGATGTTCACGGTCGTGCCCGCGCCAACCGTTGAACGCCCATAATCCGCGCCCGCCGCATGGACGGCCGCGAGTTCCTCACGCCACACGCTCTCGTCGAGACGAAGATTGATGAACCCCGGCCCCGCAATCTCGACCGCGCGCACGCCGGGCACCGCTTCGAGCAGCGGCTTCAGCGCATCGGCCAGCGCGCGCGGATTGGTGCCCGCGCCTTTGGCCAGCACCATCGCTGCATTGGTTGCAAGATCGCCGTGTGAAGGGTCCCGCGGCGGCTCGACGGCAACATTGGCGCGATCCAACCCCGCAACCGCAGGCAATTGGTCGAGCGCCGCATTGAGATGCGCGGCGTAGGTCGCAAAAAGTGTCATGGGCGCGCCCTTAAACCGGATCGGCGCGCAGGGGAATGCAGCTTACCCCTTGCCGACGACGCTTTCGGGCAGATCCTTGCCGAACACCCGCTGATAATATTCCGCCACCAAACTGCGCTCGGCATCATCGCATTTATTGAGGAAGCTCAGCCGGAATGCAAAGCCGACATCTTTGAAGATCAGCGCATTCTGCGCCCAGGTGATGACCGTGCGCGGGCTCATCACGGTCGAGATATCGCCGTTGATGAAACCCTGCCGCGTCAGGTCGGCGACTTTCACCATATTGTCGACTTCCTTCTTGCCGCCCGCATGGTCATATTCGCCGGATTTGGCGAGAACGATCTGCGCTTCGACCGCAGCAGGCAGATAATTGAGCGTGACCACGATGTTCCAGCGGTCCATCTGGCCCTGGTTGATCTGCTGCGTCCCGTGATACAGGCCGCTGGTGTCGCCCAAGCCGACCGTATTGGCCGTGGCGAAGAGACGAAACCAGGGGTTTGGACGGATCACGCGATTCTGGTCGAGCAGCGTCAGCTTGCCTTCGGTTTCGAGCACGCGCTGGATCACGAACATGACATCGGGACGGCCGGCATCATATTCGTCGAACACCAGCGCCGTCGGCGTCTGCAGCGCCCATGGCAGCAGCCCTTCGCGAAACTCGG
>JANODH010000137.1:0-1506 GCA_031412595.1 Sphingomonas sp.
TTGAATTCTTCATATTGCCGTTCGCGCTCGGCATCGCGGACTTTCTGAAAAATGATCTGCTTCGAGGCTTGCGCCTGAATGCGGCCGAATTCGATCATCGGCAGCTTATCGACGATGTAATCGCCGATGCTCGCACCCGGCTGCAGTTTCTGCGCCGCTTCGACGTTAACCTGCTTGTAAAGATCGTCGACCAGCTCGACGACTTCGACGACACGCCACAACCGCGTTTCGCCCGACGTCGTGTCGATCTTGGCGCGGATTTCCATTTCGGAGCCATAGCGCATTTTGGCCGAGCGCTGGATCGCGTCCTCAAGCGCTTCGATCACGATTTCGCGATCGATCAGCTTTTCCTTGGCGACCGAATCGGCAATTGCCAGCAGTTCGGCCTTGTTGGCGGAAATCGAAGTCGCCATTCGTTTATCCTTCTTGCAGAATTTTATCGGCGCCGTCAGCGGACAGCGGCGCTGTTGCTTGAATCAATTTGTCGGTCAGCACCAGTTTGGCGCTGGCAATCGCTTCATAAGGGATGCGCATCGCGCCATGTTTGGCAATGACGACAACGGTATCGTCGCCTTCGACGCCTTCCAGTCGTGCATCAAACATCTTGCGGCCTTCGATCGGCTCGACCAGTTTCAGCCGCGCTTCGTGCCCTGCCCAATCGTCATAATCGGCAACGCGTGTCAGCGGACGGTCGATACCGGGCGACGACACTTCGAGACGGTAGGCTTCCTCAATGGGGTCGATTTCGTCGAAAATCTCAGACAACCGGCGCGACAGCGCTGCGCAATCGTCGAGCGTCAATTGCCGGGTATCGGGCCGCTCTGCCATCACTTGCAGCGTCGGATCGGACGTGCCACCAAACATGCCGACGCGCACGAGCCGAAGCCCCAGCGCTTCGGCTTCGGGCTCGATCAAGGCAGTCAGTGCGGCGATATCCGCCAATTTTCTCTCCAATAAGGCTTTGCGATGTCCGGAGCCGGTTGGCTTCGAACCCAAACAAAGTTACCGATGTAAGGAATACAAATCCCGCATAGGCCGTTGTGCACCTATCGGCAAGTCACTTCATGGAGTCATCGATGATCCGCGTTCCGCTTACACTCGCATTTATTCTGACAGCTTGTTCCTCGCAGGTCGCACCCGCGCAATCGGCCCAGCCCTTTGTAGCAACGCCGATCGCGACGTTCGATTCGCCGTGGGCAATGACATTCCTGCCCGGTGAGAGCCAGGCAATGGCACTCGTCACCGAAAAAGACGGCGAGTTGTGGCTGGTCGACACGAGCACCGGCAAGCGCACTGCCGTTTCGGGGGCACCGCAAGTCGATGCCGGCGGGCAGGGTGGTTTGGGCGATGTGATCATCCATCCCGATTTTGCCAATAACGGCTATGTCTATCTGAGCTGGGTCGAAGCAGGCGATGGCGATATCCGCGGTGCGGCTGTCGGGCGCGGCAAGCTTGTGATCGACGGTGCGACAGCGCGAGTCGAGGGGCTTCAGGTTATCTGGCGAC
>JANODH010000138.1:0-4241 GCA_031412595.1 Sphingomonas sp.
CGACGCTGCCATGCGCCCCAGATCGAGCGCACGAAAAGCATCCCACTCGGTCACGATGGCAACGGCATCCGCACCGTCGGCAACAGCATAAGCATCGCGGCACATCGTCACCGCTGGCATCATCGGCGCGGCGAGTTCCATGCCTTCGGGATCATAGGCTTTCACATTTGCGCCAGCGTCGATCAGCGCCTGAACGATCGCAAGCGCAGGCGCATCGCGCATGTCATCGGTATTCGGCTTGAACGTCAGGCCTAATATGCCGACGGTTTTGCCGCGCACGTCGCCGCCCATTGCGGCAACGATTTTTCGGCCCATTGCCCGTTTGCGGCTGTCGTTCACGGCGGCCGTTGCCTCGACAATGCGCATCGGGACGCCGTGGTCGTCGGCCGTTTTCAGCAGCGCCAGCGTGTCCTTGGGGAAGCACGACCCGCCATAGCCAGGCCCGGCATGCAGGAACTTGCTGCCGATCCGGTTGTCGAGGCCGATCCCACGCGAGACGTCCTTCACATCCGCGCCGACTGATTCGCACAAATCGGCGATTTCATTGATGAAAGTGATCTTGGTCGCGAGGAATGCGTTGGCGGCATATTTCAACTCAGCTGTCCGCCGCCCGGTGAACATCAGCGGTGCTTGCCCCAGTGAAAGCGGGCGATAGATGTCGCGCATCACTTGTTCGGCGCGGGCATCTTCGCAGCCGATGACGATCCGGTCGGGCCGCTTGAAATCGCCGATCGCGGCCCCTTCGCGCAAAAATTCCGGATTCGAGACGACAGCAACGTCAACGCCTTTGGCCACTTCGCGCAGAATGCGTTCGACTTCATCGCCCGTGCCGACCGGGACTGTCGATTTCGTCACGACAACGGTCGGGCGCTTGATCACGGCCCCGATATCGCGCGCGGCTTGGAAAACATAACTCAAGTCGGCATGGCCATCGCCGCGCCGCGACGGCGTTCCGACTGCAATGAAGATCGCATCGGCATCCTCAGCCGCTGCTGCAAGGCTGGTGGTGAACGACAAGCGCCCTGCGGCCACATTCCCCCCGACAAGTTCGGCAAGCCCCGGCTCGAAGATCGGCATCTTGCCGCCGAGCAGCGCGTCGATTTTCCTCTGATCGAGATCGACGCAGACGACATCATGGCCGAAATCGGCAAAACATGCGCCGGAAACGAGGCCCACATAACCAGCCCCGATCATCGCAATCTTCATAAGTCCGCTTTCCGCTTTGGGTATCTCTTGTCAGCCTTTAGGTCGGCAATTGCTACCAAACTACCCCAAACCGCATTTCGTTGCGTGGCACCGCCCGGCGCACTATCGACGAGATCGATGCCAATAATCGCACTCTTGCCCGGTGACGGGATCGGGCCCGAAGTCACACACGAAGCCGTGCGCGTCCTCGACGCGCTGCAGCTCGGGCTTAAGTTCGAGACGGCTGACGTCGGCGGCGCTGCCTATCGTAAGCACGGCCATCCGCTCCCGCCTGCCACGCTCGAACTCGTGCGCAATTCCGACGCAATCCTGTTTGGCGCGGTTGGTGACTTCGACCTTGATACGCTGCCGCGCGAATTACGCCCCGAACAGGCTATCCTCGGGCTGCGCCGCGAACTCGATCTGTTTGCCAATTTCCGGCCTGCGATCGTCTGGCCGGCGCTTGCTGATGCCTCGGCAATGAAGCCCGAAATCGTGGCTGGTCTGGACATCCTGATCATCCGCGAACTGACCGGCGACATTTATTTCGGCGCGCCGAAGGGCATTACGGGCGAGAAGGGAAGCCGCGAAGGCTTCGACACGATGCGCTACACCGAAGCACAGATTGCCCGCGTCGCGCATGTTGCGTTTCAAGCTGCGCGCGCACGGTCTGGGCGCGTCACGTCAGTCGACAAAGCCAATGTCCTCGATGCGATGCAACTCTGGCGCGATGTCGTTATCGACGTTGCCGCCGAATACCCCGATGTCGCGCTCGACCACATGTATGTCGACAATGCGGCGATGCAGCTGGTGAAGTCTCCCAAGCAATTCGACGTGATCCTCACCGGCAATATGTTCGGCGATATCCTGTCGGATCAGGCGTCGATGCTGACCGGCTCGATCGGGATGCTGCCCAGCGCTTCGCTGAACGCCGCCACATTCGGACTTTATGAGCCGATTCATGGCTCGGCACCCGATATCGCCGGTAAGGATGTCGCCAATCCGCTGGCAACGATCCTGTCGGCTGCAATGATGCTGCGCTTCAGTCTCGACAATGCAGCGGCTGCCGACCACATCGAACGCGCCGTGCAGTCGGTTCTCGAAGCCGGGCACCGGACGCGTGATCTGGGCGGCGCGATGGGAACACGCGCAATGGGCGATGCCGTCGTTGCAGCGCTCTGACGCTCTCGACCGATCGATCCGGCGCGGTGTCAACAATCCGCAGCTGATGGCGGCCGCGCTCGCCCTGCATGACAACCGGTTATCCGACGCCGAGCCGCTCCTGCGGGCCCATCTGAAAGAAGACCCGTTCGATGTTGCGGCGATCCGGATGATGGCCGAACTTGCGGGCCGGATCGGGCGCTACAAGGATGCGGAAAATCTGCTGCGCCGCGCGCTCGAACTGGCGCCTGACTTCGGGGCCGCGCGCGCCAATCTGGCAACCTGTCTTTATCGCCAGAACAAGCCCGGCGATGCGATTGCCGAACTCGACCTTGTTCTGATCGAAGACCCAGAAAATATCGGCAGTGCCAACCTGAAAGCCGCAGCCCTCGGCCGGATCGGCGGCTTCGACGAAGCAATCGCGCTTTACGAACAAGTCCTGAAAGAAGTACCCAGGCAGCCCAAAGTCTGGATGTCCTACGGCCATATGCTCAAAACCGTCGGGCGACAGGCCGATGGCATTGCGGCCTATCGTCGCGCTCTCGCGATCCAGCCGGGGCTCGGCGAAGTCTGGTGGAGCCTTGCCAATCTCAAGACCGTCAAATTCACCGCGGACGATATTGCCGCCATGCAAGCGTCACTGTCCGGGCCGATCAGTGACGAGGACCGCTTTCACCTCGATTTTGCGCTCGGCAAAGCGTTCGAAGACGTGAAGGACTATGCGACATCCTTTGCCCATTACGACGCGGGCAATGCGCTGCGACGTACAAAAATCGATTATGATGCCGATGAAACCACGGCGTTCGTCGACAGTCGTATCGCGCTTTTCACGCCCGATTTCTTTGCGGCCCGGACCGGCCAGGGTTTCGCTGCGCCCGATCCCATTTTCGTGCTCGGCATGCCGCGCGCGGGCTCCACGTTGGTCGAGCAAATCCTGTCGAGCCACAGCCTTGTCGAGGGCACATCCGAACTCGGCGACATCCCCGTACTCTCGCGTGGGCGCAGCGACCCTGACAAGCTTGCGGCAATGTCGCCAACTAAAATGCGCGAACTCGGCGAAGAATATCTCGCGCGCACCCGCATCCAGCGCAAAACCGACAAGCCCTATTTCATCGACAAATTGCCCAACAACTGGGCGCATGTCGGCTTCATCCATCTGATACTGCCGAACGCGCGGATCATCGACGCGCGGCGTCACCCGATCGGCTGCTGCTTTTCGAATTTCAAACAGCATTTCGCCAGAGGTCAGGCGTTCAGTTACAGCCTCGACGACATGGGGCGCTATTACGCTGACTATGTGCGCCTTATGGCGCATATCGACGATGTCCTTCCGGGCCGTGTGCACCGCGTGATTTACGAAGACATGGTCGATAATACCGAAGCCGCAGTGCGGGCGCTGCTCACGGCGTGCGGCCTCGACTTCGAACCTGCCTGTCTCGACTTTCACAAGACCGAGCGCGCCGTGCGCACAGCTTCTTCCGAACAAGTCCGCCAGCCGATCTTCAAAGACGGGACAGACGCGTGGCAGGGGTTCGAGCCATGGCTGGACCCGCTTAAAGCCGCGCTGGGCAAGATCATGCCAACACCGCCTAGTGCTGCGATATAGTTGCAAAACTGTCACGGCGAGCCCTGCATTTGATGGACCGGCGCGATTTGGCGTTGACCGGGAGTCACCCGCGTCACACACTCGTTAATAAATCGAAAAATCGGGGATAATCATGACAACGCGCCGCATGCTGACCGCAGCATTTCTGACCAGCACGATGTTAATTGCTGCACCCGCGATCGCGCAGACTGCCGCTGACGAAACCACAACCGGTGACGAAATCATCGTCACAGCGCAGAAGCGCTCGGAGAGCTTGCAGGACGTGCCGATCAGCATTCAGGCGCTGGGC
>JANODH010000139.1:0-11817 GCA_031412595.1 Sphingomonas sp.
CCGCTGAAACTGGCCATCGTCGGCCGGCCGAACGCGGGCAAATCGACGCTGGTCAACAAGCTGCTCGGCGAGGAACGGATGATTACCGGGCCTGAAGCCGGGATTACGCGTGACTCGATCAGCATCGAATGGGAATTCGACGGCAAGCCCGTGCGCCTGATCGACACAGCCGGGTTGCGCCGCAAAGCGAAAGTCGAGGACAAGCTCGAGCGGCTGTCAGCGGCGGACACCGCACATGCGATTGATTTCGCTGAAGTTGTCGTATTGTTGCTCGATGCAACGCGCGGGCTTGAAGCGCAGGATCTGCGCATTGCCGACCAGATTTTTACCGAAGGCCGGGCGATGGTGATCGCGCTTAACAAATGGGACGTTGCCGAGGGGCAGTCAGCGCTGTTCAACGGGGTTCGCGCTGCGCTCGATGATGGTTTTGCCCAGGTCAAAGGCGTGCCGTTGCTGACGGTGTCCGCCGCGACGGGCAAGGGGCTCGATGTCCTGCTCAAGGTTGCTTTTGAAACGCGCGATGCGTGGTCGAAACGCGTGCCGACGGGCGAGCTCAATCGGTGGTTCGAACGCGCGCTCGAGGCCAATCCGCCGCCAGCACCGGGCGGCAAGCGGATCAAGCTGCGGTATGTGACGCAGATCAAGTCGCGCCCACCCAGCTTCGTGATTTTCGGGACACGCGTCGATCAATTGCCCGAGAGTTATCGTCGCTACCTTGTGAACGGGATCCGCCGTGATTTGGGCTTTGGCGCGGTGCCCGTGCGGCTGACGTTCCGCGCGCCAAAGAATCCGTTCGCGCCAGCGGTCTGACGCTGGCAAAGTAACGCTGCCTTAACTTAACGACCCTATTTTCGGCGCGGGACATTTGGGGACGTGCGCGGCCCCCGGGAGCGTATTGTGGACGAATCGCCGGAAGAAATTATCGATTGGGAATCGTTCCAAATCGTTCGGACCGAGCTCGGTGCGGATTTCATTCGGATTCTGGGTTACTTCCGCGAAGACGGGGCAAAATCTGTCGATACGCTCGAAGCGGCAGTTCGCGCGAACAATGCTGTCGCCATGGTCATGCCAGCGCACACGCTGAAAGGGGAAGCGCGGCAATTCGGGGCCGACGCTTTGGGCGACCTTGCCGAAGCAATCGAGGATCACGCGCGCAAATGCATCGAATGGGGTCATGAGCCTGATGGCGCGATCGAACATGTGGTGAAGCTGCGGCCACTTTTCGTAAGAACGATGGATGCGTTTGATAAGGAAACAAATCCCCTCGTCGAGCGCCGTGGCTTCGGCCGCCGTGATACAGTTTCCAATAACCAGGGCTTCGGCCGGATCTAGCTTTCAGTGGGCTTCGACTGCAGCTGGATATAGTTGGCGACGCCCATTTGCCGGATCATATCGAATTGCTTTTCCAGCGTGTCGACATGCTCTTCCTCGCTGCTGAGGATGTAGGCAAACAAATCACGCGACACGAAATCCCGGACGCTTTCGCAATAGGCAATGGCATCGCGCAAGGGTGGCAACGCTTCTTCCTCGAGCGCGTAATCGGCCTTCAGAATCTCTTCGACCGTTTCGCCGATGCGCAAGCGCCCGAGAAGCTGAAAATTTGGGAGGCCGTCGAGAAACAAAATGCGCTCGGCAAGCTTGTCGGCATGTTTCATCTCGTCGATCGACTCGTGCCGCTCGAACTCAGCAAGCTTCGCCACGCCCCAATTGTCGAGCATCCGGTAATGCAGCCAATATTGATTGACGGCAGTCAGCTCGTTTTTAAGACAGATATTTAGATGCTCGATGACCTTTGGGTCGCCCTTCATCACGGTGCTCCTATTCGGTCACTGTCATAGCAAATTATGGGGTAACGTAAAGCGCAGAAATCTGCCGATTTTGCTAATGCGAATGCTAAGCAGCCGCGCGTTCCGCCTGTATGATTTCACGCGCGAAGGGCAGGCACTGCCCACAACGGATTTCGCAGCCAAGACGTCGATACGCGCATTTCGGGTGGGCCGATCCGGCACGCACAGCATCGCGAATTTCATTCTCACGAAGCGCGTTGCAGATGCAGACAACCATCACCTTCTCCTAATACGACTCGATTAGCAGCAATGATAATCGTTCGCAATAGCGTTTCCGTTAACGGCGCATAGGTTGGTACTCCCACCGCGCCAGCGACCGCCACGCCCATTCGGCGGGCCCGTAGCGAAAATGGCCGAGCCACGGTTTTGCCCATGACAACATGATCGCCCAAATTGCCGCCACGACCCCATAAAGCTCAGCGCGGCCCAAATAGCCGAACCAGCCAAAGCCATAGCCGTAGAAAAATGTCGTCGCGACAAGCGTCGTGCCCAGATAGTTCGAAAGGGCCATCTGACCGATGGCTTGCACCCGCGCCGTTATCGAAGTGGCGCGACCGGACTTCACAAGAAGAATGATCGCAGCGGCATATGCAGTGGCAATAAAGGGACGCAGCAAAAGCCCCGCCGCATCGCTCGCCGCCTGAATTGCCGGATCGAAATTTGCCGCACGCAGCGCTGTCGCAATCACCGCCATGGCCGGCACCGCAACCAAACAGCCAACCGCAATCACTGCAACATAGGATCGACGCTGCCACGCGCCCGTGAAAAAGCCGTTGCGAAAGAACAATATCCCCAGCGTCATGAACGCAAAGATTTCGGGCATCGTCACGGGCACAAGGAAGGTCTGGAAAAAAATCGTTGTTTCAGCGCGTGTCTCGAACACCGAAACGATACCGCCGCGATATCCTTCGATCTCCTTGGTGGCATCGGACTTGGCAGGTACTTCGCTGGCTTTGAGCGCAGCCCATTTTGCGATCGCATCGGCCGACGCATTCGGCGCGAGAGCTGCGGCGCGCACAGGTGCTAAGTCAGCGTAATGGCCAATGCTACTTGTGGTTTGCAAGGCGATCATCGCAGCAAAAAACAGCCAGAGCGCACGGGGGCGCCAGCGCCAGAAGATGAAGCCAAGGACCCCGCCGACCGCATATTGCACCAGTATGTCGCCGTACCAGAAGCCCCAGGCATGGATCATCCCGATCACGAACAGCCACATCATACGACGATAATGCGTTGTTGCCGCGCCGGGACCACGGGGGTCGCGGTCGGCGCGTTCGGCAATCAGAACCATCGATGCGCCGAACAGCATGGTGAACAGCGCACGGAATTTGCCATCGGAAAGGACGTAGTTGATGAACCATGCTGCCCAATCCGCTGCACTGTTCAGGCCATAATAAGTCGGATCGAGATAAGCGTAGCTGGGGAGGCCGAACGCGACGATATTCATGAGTAGGATGCCCATGACGGCCGCGCCGCGAACGACGTCGATCGTTTCGATGCGGTCGCCCGATCGGCTTGCTTCAGCCATCCATCAGCGCGGGAAAAAACCGCTCATGCGCTGCCCGCAGTTGCGCAAGCGTTACGCTTTGCACGCCGCCGCGGTTGATCAAATCAAAGCCGAATGCTTCGCCGCCTGTCGAACCGAGCGGGATCGAGAAGATGTTTGCCCCGGCAGCACGCGCACGGACAGCGGCAGCATCGCGGGTGGTGACGATGTAGCGCCCCTGATCTTCACCGAACAGTATCGCCGCAGGGTTGGGGATTTGCGGCACAACGGGAACGATCACGCCGATGTTTCCGGCAAGTGCCATTTCCGCCAAGGCAACCGCAGCGCCGCCATCCGAACAGTCATGGACTCCGGTTACAAGCCCGTCGGCAATCAGCGATTGGATCAATTCACCGGCGCGCCGTTCAGCGGACAGATCAACCGGCGGGGGCGGGCCTTCCTCGCGGCCATGGCATTCGCGTAACCAGAGTGACTGGCCGAGATGGCCGATTGTATGACCGAGAATGAGAATGTCTTCGCCCGCGGCCTTCAAAGCAATCGTGGCCGATTTCGACCAGTCGCCAAGCAAACCGACCGCGCCGATCGCAGGCGTCGGCAGGATCGCCGAGCCGCCGCCGGTTGCCTTGCTTTCATTGTAAAGCGATACGTTGCCACTGACGATCGGCGTGTCGAGCGCAAGGCAGGCTTCGCTCATCCCTTCGAGGCAGCCGACGATCTGCCCCATGATTTCGGGGCGCTGCGGATTGGCGAAATTGAGGCAGTTTGTCACGGCAAGCGGGCGGGCCCCAACCGCGCAAATGTTGCGATAAGCTTCGGCGACGGCTTGTTTGCCGCCTTCATAGGGATCGGCAAAGCAATAGCGCGGGGTGCAATCGGTGGTGATTGCCAGTGCTTTTTCAGTGCCGTGAACGCGCACCAGTGCGGCATCACCGCCGGGTGGCTGAACGGTATCGCCACCGACTTTCTGGTCATATTGTGCCCAGATCCAGCGCCGTGATGCGATGTCTGGCGATGCCATCAGTGTGAGCAAATCGCCGATCAGATCGATGCTTTCCGGCACATCGCTCAGCGGTGCAGGCGCGGGCGTTTTGACGTGCGGGCGATCATAAAGCGGCGCGTCGTCGGCCAGCGGGGCAAGCGGGATATCGGCCACGACCGCGCCGTGATGAACAAGGACCATGTGGCCGGTATCGGTGACTTCGCCGATCACCGCGAAATCGAGCTCCCATTTGCGGAATATCGCTTCGGCAAACGCCTCGCGTCCTGGCTTCAGGACCATCAACATGCGTTCCTGCGATTCGGACAGCATCATTTCGTAGGCCGTCATGCCCGTTTCGCGCTGTGGCACTTTATCCATGTCGAGGCGGATGCCGACACCGCCTTTGCTCGCCATTTCGACGCTCGAACTGGTCAGCCCTGCCGCACCCATGTCCTGGATCGCGACGATGGCATCGGACGCCATCAGTTCGAGACAGGCTTCGATCAGCAGTTTTTCGGTGAACGGGTCGCCGACCTGAACTGTGGGGCGCTTGGCATCGGTATCGTCGCCGAAATCGGCGCTCGCCATCGTTGCGCCGTGAATGCCGTCGCGCCCGGTCTTTGACCCCACGTAAACGATGCTGTTGCCGACGCCCGAAGCGGCCGAATAAAATATCTTGTCCTGATCGGCGATCCCGACAGTCATGGCGTTGACAAGGATGTTGCCGTCGTATGCCGCGTGGAAATTCACTTCGCCCCCGACCGTGGGCACGCCAACGCAATTGCCGTAACCGCCGATTCCACTGACGACGCCTGCAATCAGATGGCGCATCTTGGGATGATCAGGCCGCCCGAAGCGCAGCGCATTCATGTTCGCGATCGGGCGCGCTCCCATGGTGAATACGTCGCGCAGGATGCCGCCAACACCAGTCGCAGCACCTTGATAGGGCTCGATGTAACTTGGGTGGTTATGCGACTCCATTTTGAAGATGGCCGCTTGCCCGTCCCCGATATCGATCACGCCGGCATTTTCGCCCGGACCGCAGATGACTTGGGGACCGGTCGTCGGCAGTTTTTTCAAATGAATACGGCTCGATTTATACGAGCAATGCTCCGACCACATGACCGAGAATATGCCCAGCTCCGTGATATTGGGTGTGCGCCCCATGGCGTGCAGCACGCGGGCATATTCTTCGTCGGAAAAGCCGTGTTCGGCAACGATCTGCGGTGTGATTTCGGACATGGTCCGGTGCCTTAGCGGGAGACCCGGTTGCGTGCCACCCACGATGCAAGCAATGCCGCGAGAGCGAAGGCAAAAAGCCCGAGACCCCACAATTGTGCATCGACAGCAGTCGGTTGCGGACCAAACCAATTTACCGCCTGAAGCATGAGAAGGGTCGCGACAAGAAAAAGCAGCGCGCGCGGGCCGCGCGTTGCACGAGTGCGAATGACATACAGGCCAACCGAGCCCAGCAGCAAAGCAAGTTCGAGCGGCATAGCGATAGCAGGCTGATTCCATAAGCCGAGCCCCAGCTTCGGCGGGCTACCGTTCAGCGTAAGATCGGGCACATGGACGATGAAATCGAGAAACCAGTGTGACAAAACGACCAATCCGCCAATCAGCGCAGCGGCAGTGTTTCCCACCGCAATACGTAGCAGGACGGCAAAAGCCGTTGCCCAGCCTAACGCCCCGATCAAGCTATGTGTCCAGGGCATATCGTATAGATCAAGCGGGTTCATCACGCTCGCGCCCGGATCGACTCTCAAATGCTCGAACCCAAGTGGAACGAACGCAAAGAAAGCAATATCGACCAGTTGGGCTGCGACAAACAGCGTGCCGAGCTTTGGCGCCTTAGGCAGGGCCGCGGCAGCAAAAGCTGCGCTGTAATGACCAACAAACATCGACAAGCCTCCGTGCGATCGATGGTGTGACAAAAAAAGGCCCGGCGAACCAATCCGCCGGACCTTTTCGATCATTCTGGTTCAAAGGCGTTCAGGCCTTGCAGAGCTGCGTCCCTTTTCCAGGCTCGGTAATCGATACATCGTCCCCCGCCACTGTTAGCGAATAACCCCCTGCGGCAACCATTGGTTGGCCAGCTTCAGCCGCTTCCAGCTTCGTTGTTGCGCCGTTTTCAGTCTTGCGCAGGTTGGCCATTTTGTCACCCTGAAACAAATCGACATAAGCGAGACTACCGTCTTTGCATCGATAGGCTTTTGTCGACTTGATGGCGGGAGGCAGCACGACTTTCGGCGCCTTGGCGAGTTCTTCAGCCATGTCGTCTTTACGACCGGCTACAATGGTTTCCTGCTGGCAGGCCGACAGAGTGAGGAGCGTCGCAACAATGGCGATTTTGGTTCGGTAAATCATAGAATTCTTTAATGCGCGGGCGGGATAAGACCCGTCAAGAGCGATAATGCTGCGCCGTTGTGTCATTTTCGCTTGCCGGATTTGCCGTCATCTATCGCGGCGGCTAGTCGTGCCACGATGACAAAGGCGATGCCGCTACCCGCAATCGTGATTATCGGCCGCAACGAAGGCGAGCGGCTGAAGCGCTGTCTTGCATCATTGCCCAAGGCCGCACAGCGCGTTTACGTGGATTCCGGGTCAACCGATGGTAGCCAGGATCATGCTCGTGGCCTCGGCGTCATTGTTGTCGAACTCGATCAGACTGTGGCTTTTACGGCAGCGCGCGCCCGAAATGCCGGGCTCGCGGTCATCCGCTCAAATGCGACGCCACCCGAATTTGTGCAAATGATCGACGGCGATTGCGAACTCGATGCTGACTGGTTGGAAAATGCGCATGCCGCGCTGCGTGTTGAATCCGATCTCGCTGCCGTTTTCGGTCGGCGACGCGAACGTTTTCCCGAGCGTAGTATTTATAATCGACAGTGCGACGACGAATGGAATGTGCCCATCGGCTATGCGGCGTCATGTGGCGGTGACGCCCTATTTCGGTTTGCGGCTTTGACCACCGTGAACGATTATAGCGCGGAGTTAATCGCAGGCGAAGAGCCGGATTTGTGTCTACGGCTGTCGCGGTTGGGCTGGAAGATTAAGCGCATTGATGCCGAAATGACGCGGCATGACGCCGCACTCACACGCTTTTCCCAGTGGTGGCGGCGGGCGCGACGGTCGGGTCATGCCTATGCCGAGCATGTCTGGCGGCACGGCGCTGAGGCGATTCCCGGCTGGCGGCGGCAAGTGAGGAGTATCGTCTTATGGGGCCTTGTCATCCCACTAGGGGCACTGGCGCTGCTGGTTGCAACCGCATTGGGATATCCGGCTGGCCTTGCTGCGTTGGCCGTGCTTGCAGTATATCCGCTGCAGACGTTGCGCATTGCGCTCGGGCGCGCACAGGGCAGCCAGCCCCAATTCGCCTACGCCACGCTGATCGTGGTCGGCAAGTTTGCTGAATTGGGGGGCATGATGCGCTTCCATGTCAATCGGCTGCGCGGATATGCGCCGCGCATTATCGAATATAAGACAGCGTCATGAGCCGCTTTCGGCACATGCTGGCGCTAATCGCCGAGGACTATCACAGCCATGGCCGCGACTGGACCAAGCCAGGATTTCGCGCGCTTGCTGTGCATCGTTTCGGCGTCTGGCGGATGAGCGTAAATCCCAAACTGGCGCGCGCGCCGCTGAGCATGCTTTATCGCTGGGGCTTTCGCCGCTGTCGAAATGTTTACGGGATCGAATTGCCGTATAGCGCCGTGATCGGCCGAAACGTGATCGTCGAGCATCAGGGCGGGATCGTCGTGCATGGCTGCACTGTCATCGGGGATGGCTGCACGATCCGACAAAACTGCACATTCGGTATTCGTGACAAAAGCGATCTTGGAGCCGCGCCGGTTATTGGCAAAGGGGTCGATGTCGGGGCAGGCGCGGTCGTCCTGGGGCGCGTGCATGTGGGCGATAATGCCGTTATCGGCGCCAATGCGGTTGTGCTCAGCGATGTTCCCGCCGGTGCGCTTGCGGTCGGCGTTCCGGCAAGAATAGTTGTGTGCGCTGCATAGATGTCTTGTTTGCGGTCGCCGAGCCGCGCCGCTAGATGCGATGCATGATAATTCAAAATCCGCTGGCACTGATCGGTAATACGCCGCTTGTCCGCTTGAACGGCCCATCGGACGCCACAGGCTGCGAGATCCTCGGCAAATGCGAATTCGCAAATCCGGGCGCGTCCGTTAAGGACCGCGCTGCGCTGTATATCGTCGAGGATGCCGAAGCGAGCGGCACGCTGAGGCCCGGCGGCACCATCGTCGAAGGAACAGCGGGAAATACCGGCATCGGCCTTGCGCTCGTCGCCAACGCCAAGGGATACAAGACGATCATTGTTATGCCCGAAACGCAAAGCCGCGAGAAAATGGATACGCTGCGGGCGCTGGGGGCCGACCTCGTGCTGGTTCCGGCTGCACCATTTTCGAACCCCGGGCATTTCGTGCACACCTCGCGCCGGATCGCCGAGGAGACGCCGGGCGCAGTCTGGGCCAATCAATTCGACAATATCGCCAATCGGCGCGCGCATATCGCGGGCACGGCGGAGGAAATCTGGGCGCAGACCGATGGCAAGGTCGACGGCTTCACATGCGCTGTGGGGACCGGGGGGACGCTGGCCGGTGTCGGCCTTGGGCTGAAAGCCAAAAATGAGAAAGTGGCCATCGCGCTGACCGATCCGCACGGGGCCGCGCTGTTCAATTACTACGCGCATGGCGAATTGAAATCGGAGGGCAATTCGGTTGCCGAAGGGATCGGGCAGGGGCGGATCACAGCGAACCTCGAAGGCGCGCCGATCGATCGGCAATATCGCGTTTCGGATCAGGAAGGGTTGGCGCAAGTGGCAGCGCTGTTGCGTGACGAAGGGCTGTGTCTCGGTTTATCATCGGGGATCAACGTGGCAGGGGCGATCATGCTCGCGCGTGATCTGGGGCCGGGACATATGATCGTGACGATCCTATGCGACACAGGTTTTCGTTATTTATCATCGCTTTATAATCCCGATTGGCTGCGCGCGAAAGGCCTGCCGGTCTTCCCTTGGCTTGTGCCGAATTGAGTCCTATATTTTGCTTATGCCAATGGGATTTCCCGGACGTCCGCCAACAGCAGGTGAAACGCGCGAGCGTATGCAGCGCGTCCGCGTTGGCCTGACGGGACTGGCGGCTGTCGGCCTTGTCGTCATGATCGCAACGGCCGTTGCCTCGAGCGTCCGATCCAGCGCAACGGAAAATGCAGCGGCGGTGGGCGCGCCTGCGGTCGTTGCAACGGTTACGCCACCGATGAGCGAGGATGCATCCGAACCGCTGGCCACACTTGGCGTGGCGCCAGATAGCAACGACAATTCCACGCCGTCGCAAAAGCCCGCCAACTGATACCGCTGCCGCTCATCCTGATGGCAGTCGCGTTGACGGGTGCTGCCGAACGCCCGCGTGCTACACTCATGACCGCATTGCCGCTTGTCTGGGGTGAAGGCGATGCAAGCGACATTCTGCAAGGCCGAAGCATGCGGTCCGAAACACTGGTGGCGATTGAAAAGCAGATCGACGTCCGGCCGATCGATGTTTTGTCGGAGCAGGCACTCGGAACGGACGTTGCGATAATTGCTCAGCCGCGTCGCTTGCTGCCGACTGAACTGGTCGATTTCGACCGATGGGTGCGCAACGGCGGGCGCGCGATAATCTTTGCCGATCCCGAGCTCGTCTGGCCGAGCCGCTATTTACCGGGCGATAGCCGACGCGCACCGCCGGTCGAACTGCTCGATCCGCTGTTCACGCACTGGGAAATTGCGCTCGGTGATAGCGATCGGGCTGCGCAAACGATCGCGCTTCAGGGGCGAGCGGTCCGCATGATGGCTTCGGCAGCATGGACGGGGCCGAAAACATGTACGGTTGTCGTCCGGCAAGTTCTCGACTGCCGCATCAGCAAAGGGCGTGTCGTGCTCGTGGGTGATGCCGACATGCTCGATGCCGGACTGTGGCAGCCAGCGGGCGCAGCCAATCCCGATTGGGTCGTCGAACGAATAAAGATGTTCAGTCGCGCAAATGCCACTGCATCGAATACTTCGCTCCGCATCGCAATCGGTGGCGCGACCCTCGCTTTATTGGGAACCGTCTTGCTCATCACACGACGACGAAGAGAACATACATGGAACTAATTCGAATTTACAGATAAATCCCCGTTTCACCCGCTAAAAACCGTTGTGAACCACGACATCCCCTGATAGGTTCTCATTTCAATAAGAGGCGGGGACATCTCGACGCGATTCGTTTGGAAACGTTGAAACCATCGGTTTTGGCGCGCGCCGGAGGTTTGCCCAACGGACTGAGGCGACACATTGGCGGACCGGGCGGTTTTCAAGGGCTATGCGCTTCAGGGCATCGACGGCAAAGGCCGCGTTGCGTTGCCCGCGGCGATGCGCTTGATCGTCGAGGGGCAAAAGGGTGAACGCACGCTTCTTTTGACCGACGACGATAAACGCGGCTGCTTGCGTGCAGCGGACCAGAACTGGTCGAACCGGCTATATGATCGCTTGTCCGCTGATGCCGATCGTGCGCTTGATGCGGGGCAGGACGTCGACCGCGAGGATGTGGCGGCGAGCGCGTTCGGGCGTTTCGACGAAGTGCCTTTCGATGCGTCGGGCCGCTTCATTCTGCCGCCGTTTCTGCGCAACAAAGGGGCATTGACGACGCTTGCATTTTTCTGGGGTGCGGGAGACACGATCGAAGTCTGGTCGCCCGAGAAATTACTGGCCGATCCCGACGCGGACGCCGGCAAGAAAGAGCGCTGTGCTTGGTTGATGGCAGATCGGGGTGCCGCATGATGCCGCCGCATATCCCCGTATTGCTGGATGAAGTGCTTGCCGCTTTGGCGATAGAGCCCGGCGAAAAGCATGTGGATGGCACCTATGGTGCCGGTGGCTATTCGCGAGCGATGATTAAGGCCGGCGCGGATGTCGTTGCGTTCGATCGCGATCCCGATGCGATTGCCGATGCCGAACCGCACGTGCGCCTGACGCTGATCGAAGATTGCTTTTCGCGGCTCGACCGCGCGGGGCCCGCCGATGGTGTTGTCCTCGACATTGGTGTTTCGTCGATGCAGATCGATCGTGCCGAGCGCGGCTTTTCGTTTCAGTCTGACGGGCCGCTCGACATGCGCATGGAACAGGCCGGGCCGAGTGCTGCCGATTTCGTCAACACGGCCGACGAAGCCGAAATCGCCGATGTTATTTTCGCGCTGGGCGACGAGCCGAAATCGCGGCGCATTGCCCGCGCCATCGTTGCCGCGCGGCCGCTGACTACGACGGGGCAATTGGCGCACGTCGTACGCCGCGCCTTGGGGCACAAGCCGCATGAAAAAAAGGATCCGGCAACGCGGACGTTCCAGGCAATCCGCATGCACATCAATCGCGAGTTGGGCGAACTCGAAGACGGTCTTCACGCAGCGGAACGCGCGCTGAAGCCGGGTGGACGGCTGGCCGTCGTGACATTTCACAG
>JANODH010000140.1:0-4050 GCA_031412595.1 Sphingomonas sp.
TGAAGCCTGCCGCGCCGAGCATTGCGCTGTTTTCTTCGATTGTTCGTGGTCGTCCCTGTCCCATGGCCCAAAGATAGAGCCCGAAATAAGCGTCACCCATGCCGCGCGCGCTATGTGTTTGCGCCATCGGTTCGGCCACCAGCAGCTTGCCCCCCGGCGGTAATGCTGCAGTAATGTTGCGCAGCAATTTCATGACAGGCTCGTCATCATGGTCATGCAAGATTCGCACGAGCGAAATGAGATCGAAGCCTGCAGGCAATGGATCATCGAAGAAATTACCGCCATGCGCGACAAGTCCAGCAGGGGCCCGCGCTGCAACCGCCGGCAGATCGAACACAGCCGTTTCGAGTCGCGGATAAGCGGCGCCCACTGCGCGGGCAAATACCCCTGCCCCGCCGCCGACATCAAGCAGCCGCTTGTGCTTGCCGAACCGGTATGCGCCTAGCACCTGTTCGGCGACCATGGCCTGCGACGCAGCCATCAAGGCCGAATAGGGTGCAACGGCATCGGCGGCCGCATCACGCCCTTCATCATAAGCCCAGTAATCCGCTAGCTGCCCGCCACCGCGCCCGCGCGCGAACATGGCCACGGGATCGACGAGGTCTGCGTAAAACAGTGCGTGATGTTCGATCATTTCGGCGAGGCCTGGACTGCCATGCAGCGATGCGCCTTGCCGCCCAAGCATGTAACGGCCATCGTCTAGACGTTCGGCGATGTCGATAGCAGCGGCAGCCTTCAGCAGTCGCTCGGCTGCTTCGGCGGAAACGCCGGCGTACGAACCCGCTTCTTCGATCGACACCGGCCCGTCAGCAAGGCGGTTTACGAGTTCCGTCCGCACACATGCCAGCAGGACTTGCGAATAGACAAATCCGTTGACGAGATTGAACAGGCTTTCGGCCTTGCGGCGACCCACGCCCCGCATCAGCGGATTGCCAAGCGCGAAGCGGCGAAAACGAGGACTGGCGAGAATACGGTTGCGCCAATTTATCCGACGCTGCTGCCACGTCGGGGTGTCCGGGATATTCGTCTGTTGCATCTGTCCAGTTTGCTGGACATAAAATCATTCGGCAAGCTGGAGTTGAAAGTGCATGTCCGGGGATCGGGCCATCATCGTCGGTGCCGGGATCGGCGGGCTGACCAGTGCGGCTCTGCTGTCAGCGCGCGGCTATGATGTAACCGTCGTCGAGGCCGCAGCCCATCCCGGTGGTAAAGTGCGGCAGGACCATGTCGGCGGCGTCGGCATCGATGCCGGTCCGACCGTTTTTACCAAGCGCCCGATTTTCGAGGCGATATTCGAAGCTTGCGGGACATCGCTCGACGAACATATTCGTCTGACGCCTGCAAAAGTCCTTGCGCGCCACGCATGGGGCGACGACCGACTCGACTTGTTTGCCGACCAGCGCGCGAGCGAAGACGCCATCGGCGCATTTGCAGGCGCCGAGGCTGCAAGCGGTTATGCGCGGTTCTGCGCCGAAGCTCGCCGGGTCCACGACTGTATCGACGCGCCTTTCATGCGCAGCGGCAAGACCAGCGCCCCCGGCCTCGCATGGCGGCTAGCGACGCAGCGACCGCGCGACCTGTTCGTCATGCGCCCGTTCGAATCACTCTGGAAAGTGCTGGGCGAATATTTCCCCGATCCGCGGCTCCGCCAGTTGTTCGGTCGTTACGCAACCTATTGCGGGTCATCGCCATTCCTCGCCCCGTCGACGTTGATGCTCATTGCGCATGTCGAAGCCCAAGGCGTCTGGTTCGTCGATGGCGGCATCTCTGCCCTCGCACGCGCGCTCGAAGCGGTCGCTGTCGAAAACGGCGCGGCCTTCATTTACAACGCGCGGGTTGATCGGATTTTGACCGAGAACGGACAGGCATGCGGCGTCCAACTGGCCGACAGCAGCCGTCTCAGCGCCGACACCGTCGTGCTGAATGCTGACAGCGCAGCGCTCGCTGAAGGACTTTTTGGCAGATCGGTCGGCGCTCGTTATCCCGCTGCCGCGCGATCGTTGTCGGCCGTCACATTTCTCGGCAACGTCAAATCCCAAGGTTTTTCGCTTACGCATCACAATGTCTTCTTCTCGCCAGATTATCGGTCGGAGTTCGACGCGCTGGGCAACGGTCAACTCGCGGCCGACCCCACCGCTTATCTCTGCGCGCAGGACCGGCTTGACCATAGCGACCTCGACGGACCAGAGCGCGTCCAGATCATCATCAATGCGCCTGCCAATGGCGACACGCACCATTATTCCGATCAGGAGATCGATACATGCCGAACCGCGATGCAGGCGACGTTAGCGCGATCGGGGCTGACGCTGACCGGCGACCTGCAGGCGACGACACCGACCGATTTCGCGACCCGATTTCCGGCGACGGGTGGAGCCCTTTATGGACGGGCCTCGCACGGGTGGGCGGCGTCCTTCCGCCGGCCGGGCGCACGAACGACGATCCCTGGGCTTTACTTGGCGGGGGGCAGCACGCACCCGGGCGCGGGCGTGCCGATGGTCGCGCTGTCGGGACAATTGGCCATCGCATCGATCATATCGGACCGCGCTTCGACGCGATCGTCCCGCCGCAAGGCTATGGCTGGTGGTATGTCGACGCGATCAGTCGAGACGGTCGCTTCGGGCTGACAATCATCGGCTTCGTCGGCAGCGTTTTTTCGCCGTATTACAAAGCCAGCGGACGGGGCCGACCCGAAGAGCATTGCGCCATCAACGTTGCGCTTTATGGGCCGCGCAGCAATCGCTGGACAATGACCGAACGCGGATCGGCGAAAACGCAGCGCAGCGGCGACACATTCCAAGTCGGCCCGAGTTCGATGCACTGGGACGGCAATGCGCTCGTCATCGATATTCGTGAAATCGCATGCCCGATCCCGTTTCCGGTCCGGGGCAACGTTCGGCTTTACCCCGAACAGATTTCGCAAACCGCCTTTGGCCTTCATGAAGGCGGCCAGCATTTGTGGCACCCGATCGCGCCACACGCCCGGGTCGAAGTGTCGATGGATGCGCCCGATATTAGCTGGTCGGGCAACGGCTATTTCGATTCGAACTTCGGGCGTGAACCATTGGAAGCCGGTTTCAGCGAATGGCAATGGTCGCGTGCGCATCTGAAGGACGATGTGGCCGTGATTTATGAAGGTGAGCGGCGCGACGGCAGCGATTTTGCCATGGCATTGCGCTATGATCGGCAGGGTAACTGGCATGACGCCGAATTGCCGCCATCCGCCCGCTTGCCCGGCACGAGTTTCGGCATGCCCCGCCGCACGCGTGGCACCGATGCCAAAGTTACGAAAACCTGGGAAAATGCGCCGTTCTATTCGCGTTCGACACTTTCGACCGAGCTTTACGGGGAGCGCGTGAGCGCCGTCCACGAAAGTCTTTCAATGGACCGTTTCGTCTCGCCGATTGTCCAGCTCATGCTGCCCTTTCGCATGCCGCGCCTCACGCGCTGAAGCTTTGTCGCGCGCGATCGAGCGGTTGGTCGCCCAATATTGATAAGCGCAAAAACCGATCACGACGGAAAACGTGATCACACCTTCGATGATGCCGCCATATTTTTCGATCACTGCGCAAAGTCCTTGATCATTGCGGCCACGCGCTCGGGCGCTTCTTCATGCGCAAGGTGCCCTAAGCGGGCGAGAACCTCAAGGCGCCCGGCCGGTACCAGCGCGGCGGCCTCACGCGCCTTTGCAAGCGGAATCGCCGTATCGCCATCGCCGTGGATCAGCAGCAGTGGCACTTTGAGCTCGGGCAAATCGCGCTTCAACGGCTCCAGATCCCATAAGGCCATCATGCCGATCGTGCCGGCAATATGCGCCGGTTTGCGGAACAATCGGGCATAAAAGTCCACGCCATCGCTTTCAATCGATGACCCGGTGCTTTTCAACATAAAGCGCGCCACTTCGCGCGTCGGCCCGGCCATGCGCGCAAAGATGTAAGGCGCAAACGGATTGACGAAAAGCAGCTTTGCCATCGTCGGGAACAGCTTGGCGGCAAGCCCCGGAACCGGGAGCAAAGCCGGGCTGAGCCCGACGACGCCTTTGGCATCGACAAG
>JANODH010000141.1:0-4812 GCA_031412595.1 Sphingomonas sp.
GCCGCGCCGACATTGGCAGCGCGCGCGTTGGCCAGCCAGCGGTCTTCCTCGAGCAACGCCATGAGTTGCGCGGCGAGATAGCGTCCTTTCGAATTCAGATGCCCTGCCCGCTTGCGCCGGATGCGAATTTCTTCGGCCAGCGCGGAATCGAACAGGATCAGCGCTTCGGCCGACAAGCCACCGTTTTTGACGAAGCCGAAGCTCAGCGCTTCGACGCCCCCACGCCAGGTCAGATCGGCCGGACTTTCCCCGCTGTGGACCACGGCATTGGCAAAGCGCGCACCGTCCATATGGAACTTTAGGCCCCTTGCCTTGGCAACTGCCCCGATCGCCGCGACGTCGGCGGCGCGATAACTGCGCCCATATTCGGTCGCATTGGTGATCGATACGGCAGCTGCCTGCGTCCGGTGGACGTCGTTGGCAATCGCATCGAGTCGGACGGCGAGTGTTTCGGGCGTCAGCATGGCGCCGGGACCGTCGGCGAGCAGCAGCTTGCCCCCGCCCATGTAAAATTCGGGCGCGCCGGCCTCATCGCACTGAATATGCGCGTCATGATGGCAAACCACACCGCGGTACGGGGGGCACATGGCGGCCAGCGCCAGCGCATTTGCCGCTGTTCCCGTTGCCACCCAAAGCGCTGTGACTTCGGTTTCGAAAAGCGCGGAGAAATGCGCATCGAGCGCGCGACTTATCGCGTCGCCGTCATAAGCAGTATCGACGCGGTTGGCTGACGTCAGGGCATCGAGCACGGCCGGATGAACCGACGCGGCATTATCGGAGAAAAATCGCATCGCCCGTCGCCTTCGCGTGCAACCGCTGGCGCGTCAACATCTGCGTTCAATTCAGAATTTTACGCTGCCGCGCACGCCCCACAAGCGTGGTGGCGCATAGCTCGCTTGCAGTGCGCCGCCGCCGCCCCAGACGAAGCGGTTGATCGTCGCTTTGTCGGTGACGTTGTTTACGAAAGCCTGAATTTCATACTTCTCGCTGATTGCCCACGTCAGCCGCAGATCGACTTTCGAATATGCGCCTTGGCGTTCGAGCACCGAATTGAACGGCTGGCCGAAGAATGCACCTGAGAAAGTAAGGACAGCATAAGGCGTAAGCCTGCCCGCGCTGCCCAGATCGATATCGTAAGACGCATAGACTGCGCCTGAGTATTCGGGCGAATGCGGTATCTTATTCCCGCTCAAGTCACAGCCGAAGTTGGCGGCCGGCTGCCCCGTGCCCCCGGTTCCGGGAACGAGACCGCAATTATAGCCCGGCGCAAACAAGCGACGCTGCCCCGCCGGTGCGATCGTAACACCATTGACGACCGTCGCTGCCGTGGCCGTGGCATCGGGCACCAGGATCGACGTCGCAAAGGGCGCTGCAACATTGGTATATTGCGTGTAGCGCGCGTTGAGATACGACCCGCTGAAGCCGAGCGTCATGGCGTCGATCGGTTTCCAGATCGCTTCGAGTTCGGCACCGTAAGAACGCGCCTTGCCGCTGTTTTCGATGACCGACAGTGTCGCCGGACCAGCCGGGATTTGCCGCTGTTCCTGAAGATTATTGTAGCGGTTATAGAACGCCGCGAGATTCAACTGGATCCGGTTATCGGCAAAGCGGTTTTTCGATCCGATTTCGAAGGCAAGCACCGTTTCGGGCTTGAACGTCGGTGTCAGCGCTGCCTGGCTTTGCCCCGAATTGAAGCCGCCCGAGCGGAAGCCCGACGAGACCGAGGCATAAAGCAGATTGCGCTCGGCGATCTGATAATCGAGGCCCGCCCGCCATGTCAGCTTTTCGAACGTCGCTGTGTCATATGTCGCACCCGTCAACAGCAACGGATTGGCGGCAAGACATTGAAAACCGGCGCGTGGTGCGGGCGTGGTGCCCGAAGCGACATAAGTGCAGTTGGTCGGCGCACCTTTAACGCCGAATGCCGAATCTGGGATGGCCGGGATGCTAAGCCGGATAAATGTCGCGTCGGTTCCCGGCGGCGTTGTGCCCGTCAACGGCACGACGGAGCGCTCGTTGGCGAACTTGAAATCCTTCTTGTCACTGGTGAAGCGCAGTCCAGCGGTGAATTTCAGTTTATCGGTCAGCACGTAGCTCGCTTGCGCGTATGCCGCGAGCGATTGCGTCTTGGCGCGCTGTTCGTCGTAGAAACCGCCACGAAATGCCGTGCCGACAATATTGGGCGTAACGTTGCGGATGATCAGCGGGCTCTGCTGGTTGATCAGCAAGCTGACGAGACGATCCTTGAAATAATAGCCGCCGACGACATAGGTGAACGGCCCGCTGTCGTTCGACAGGAGCTGGATTTCCTGACTGAATGTTTTGGCCGACGTCAGCTGTGAATCGATGGCAACCTGATTGCCCGAAAAATCCGAATCCGCCGTTCGCGTTGCCTTGAAATCGGTGAACCCTGTGATCGATTTGATGGTGACCGGGCCGAAGTCATAAGCCAGCGTTCCCGTCCACGCGGTGTTTTTGAGATCGAGGATCGTCGGCTGATCGGTATCGATCCGATAGGGATCATTCGGCTGATAAATCGGGACGCCTGCGTCAGTTGTAAGCGGCGCATCGATGACACCGTCGCGGTTGCCGCCGCGCGTATTCAGAACAATAACGGTGCCATTGTAGAGTTGCGTGCTGGTCGGCGTGTAAAAATAGCTGCCACGCAATTTGTATCCGAACGCCGATCCGCCGGCACCCCCCTGTACCGCATGATCGAATTTGAACAGCGCGCTGAACTGGTCGTTCGGCTGAAACAGCAGCGACGCGCGGATATAGCGTGAATCGTCGTCGAACAGATTGTTGCCGAGCGGATTATCGTTTTTCACATAACCGTCGGACTTTTCGAAAGCGCCTGCGACGCGCAGCGCGACCGTAGGGCTGAGCGCCGCATTGATAAAGCCTTCGCCCCGATACCGGCCGTTTTGACCGACCGTGAAATCGATGCCGCCCGAATATTCTCGTAAATCGGGCTTTGCCGTCGAAATCGCGATGTTGCCGCCAAAAGTGTTGCGCCCATAAAGCGTGCCTTGCGGACCGCGGGCGACTTCGACGCGCTCGATATCGACGAAGCTCAGCGTCGCCTGGCTGGCGCGCGACTGGTAGATGCCGTCGATGAAAAAACCGATTGTCGTGTCACCGTTGACGCCGACATTTTCGGTGCGAACCCCGCGGATGGCGGGTCGCGCATCGGGTCCGGACCGTCCGAACGTGAATCCCGGCACGATATTTTCAAGCCGCGAGATATCAGTCGTGCCTTGCGCTTTAAGCTGCTCGGCTGTGAAGGCCGAAATCGAAATCGGCACGTCTTGGTTATTTTCTTCGCGGCGCTGCGCCGTCACGACGATATCCGAAATGCCCTGATCGTCGGCAGGCGTCTGCGCATGGAGCGGTGTGATTGCGAGCATCGCCGCAAACGGCACGGCGGTTGCCAACAAACGCATTTTCAAGCTCGTCATCGTCTTCAAACCTCCCCAGGACAGTCATCTCTGGACTGAAGCGCGTAGATGGACGTCAAAAAGACTGCGAATGCAAGCCAAATATGACTTCGAATGCAGCAGGATCACAATCGTTGCAAAATCGCCACACACCGGCGCCGGACAGCGCTGCGTTACTGCGCAGTCCAGCCGCCATCAACCACCAAACTCGTGCCAGTGATCATATCAGCAGCGGGTGAAGCCAGATAGAGCACGGCAGCGGCAATATCATCAGGTTTTCCGATCCGGCCGAGCGGGATCATCGCGCCGACGAATGCGCGAAATTCGGGTTTCGCGAGCATCGGCGCTGTCATCGGCGTTTCGATGAATGTCGGCGCGATCGAATTGACGCGGATATTGTGCGGCGCGAGCTCGACTGCCATGGCCTTGGTCAGCCCTTCGAGGGCATGCTTGGTCATGCAATACACCGTTCGGCCGGGCGATCCGACATGGCCCATCTGGCTCGTGATATTGATAATCACACCGCCAGCACTTGCCGTCAGCATCGCGCGCGCAGCACCTTGCGCGGCCAGATACGCCGCGCGGACATTGAGGCTGAGCATTGTATCGAGCACATCGAGCGGCACGTCGACGATCGGCATCGGGCTGTTCGTGCCCGCATTGTTGACGAGGATATCGACGCGGCGTTGCGCAAGCTCGAGGCCGAATGCCGGATCGGTCACATCGGCGGCCCAGGTCCGAATATCGGGATATTCGGCGGCGAGTTCGGCCAGAGCTGCCGGATCACGCGCAACCGCTGTTACCGCGGCACCTGCTTGCGCCAGCGCAACACAGATTGCGCGGCCGAGCCCTTTGCTCCCCCCGGTCACGACGGCCGCCCTGCCCTCCAACCCTTGCGCCCAAAGCGGCAATCGATCCTGCATCATCCGCCGCTCCTTGCATTCGAAGTCATTTCAGCTAGCCTATCGCAGGATCGCATCGATTCAAAGTGTGCAGGGAGAGTGGAATGGCGCGTTACCTGAAAACCGGTATCACCGAAGATGCTGCGGCCGACGCGGACACGAAAGTGCGCGCGATCGTCGAAGAAATCATTGCCGACGTGAAAAAACGCGGCGACGATGCCGTTCGCGACTGTTCGAAAAAGTTCGACAACTGGGCTCCTGCCGATTTCCGGCTTTCGAAGGCGGACATCGATGCTGCTCATGCCGCACTTGCCCCGCAAACCATCGAAGACATCCGCTTTGCCCAGGCGCAGGTTCGCGGTTTCGCGCAGATCCAGCGCGATGCCCTGAAAGACGTCGAAGTCGAAACGCTGCCCGGTGTCATCCTCGGGCACAAGAATCTGCCGGTGAACAGCGTGGGATGTTATGTGCCC
>JANODH010000142.1:0-6385 GCA_031412595.1 Sphingomonas sp.
TGATCGCGAAGTGGTACCACTCGGCGATCACCTCGAACTGGTCAAGCGCGTTGAGGATCAGGTCGAGCGTCGACGAGCCCACCGAACCTGTCGCGCCAAGGATGGAGACTGTGCGGCGGTTCATGCCAGCCCCATCCACAACGGAAATACAATTGCAACCGGGAGCAAGCCGTCCACGCGATCGAAAAGTCCGCCATGCCCGGGGATAAGCGTGCCCGAGTCCTTCACGCCCGCTCGCCGCTTCATCCAGCTTTCAAAAAAATCGCCGAGTTGCGCCAGAACGACAAGCGGCACGGCAAGGAGCGCCATTTTCAGCCAAGGCTCGTTGCGCTCGCCCGGATCCAGCGACGACATGCCGATCATAACAATGCCGGCAAACACACAGCCCCCAAATAAACCTGCCCATGTTTTGGACGGACTGATTGCAGGCGCGATCTTCGGGCCGCCGATCGTTCGCCCGAAAACATATGCCCCAATATCGGTGGCCCAAACTACAAGAAACAGCCACGCAGCCATGAGAAGCCCGTTCCCGGGGACTTCGCGAACTTGCCACAAGCCGGCAACAGCAAGCGCTATGTAGAGAAAGCCGAACGCGACCCACAGTCGGCGCAGATTGGGTTCAACGGTCATGCCCCAAACCAGTCGCACGAATTCGCGAAGCACAAGCGCTGCGCCCACGAGCAACAGCGCCAGATACCACCAGGAACCCAGCCACAAGTCTCCCAGCAGCATCGCGGCTAAAATCACGCCGCTGAAAATCCGCTTGGCGAGTTCACTCAAAGCCCGCCGAACCTCCGCTCGCGCAAACCATAAGCGGCAACTGCGGTGCGCAATTCCGTCTTGCCGAAATCTGGCCAAAGCGTGTCAACGAACAACAACTCAGCATAAGCGGCCTGCCACAACATGAAATTCGACAACCGCTGCTCGCCCGATGTCCGGATCAGCAGATCGACTGGCGGCAAATCGCCCGTATCTAACGCGGCCTCGATTTTGGCGGCATCGATCGTAAGTGGGTCCATGGTTATAACTCGGCGCACAGCGCGAACGATTTCGTCTTGAGCGCCATAATTGAGCGCAATCACGAGTGTCGACCCCGTGTTTTCAGCGGTCCGAGTCAGAGCACCTTCGATAAGTTCAACCAGATCAGGTGTGAACACGTGGTAATCGCCGATCACGCGCAGCTGCACTTGCTCGGCGACCAATTCGTCAAGGTCAGATTTGATAAAGTGGCGCAGCAACCCCATCAAATCGCTGACTTCTTCAGCAGGTCTGCGCCAGTTTTCGGATGAAAACGCGTAAAGTGTCAGCACTTCGATGCCGATTTCCCGCGCTTCGCGTGAAACGACACGGACCGCATCGATCCCTTTCCGATGGCCCGCAAGACGCGGCAGATGCCGACTTTTTGCCCAGCGGCCATTCCCATCCATAATGATGGCGACATGGCGCGGAACACCATTTGCGGTGTCCGGTGTGTGAAGAACGCTGGCCGCCAGCGCGGTCACTTGCCCAGAATTTCCTTTTCCTTCGCGCTGGCCGCCGCGTCGAGCTCGGCAATCGTGCTATCTGTCAGTTTTTGCACATCGGTTTCATGGCGCTTGCGTTCGTCTTCGCTGATGTCGCCTTTTTTCTCATCGATCTTTAGGCTATCCATGCCATCGCGGCGGACATTGCGGGCGGCAATCCTCGCTTTTTCGGCATATTGTCCGGCAAGCTTAGCTAACTCTTTCCGACGGTCTTCGGTCAAATCAGGAATTGGAAGCCTTATCGTCGTGCCATCCACAATCGGGTTCAATCCCAGTCCGGCAGAGCGAATAGCCTTATCGACGGGGCCAACGTTGCTTTTATCCCAAACTTGAACAGACAGCAGGCGCGGCTCGGGCGCAGACACCGTAGCAACCTGATTAAGCGGCATGTTTGCGCCGTAGACTTCGACCGTTACCGGATCGAGCAAATTGACCGAAGCGCGCCCTGTGCGCAGCCCCGCAAGATCACCCTTAAGAGAATCGACTGCGCCATGCATGCGGCGCTCAAGATCGGATTTGTCGTAAGCAGGCATTTGTCAGATTTCCTCGTTTCCCACGACCGTAGCAACGCCCTCACCACCCAACACCGTGGCAAGATTGCCCTGTTCCCGGATGTTAAAGACAACGATCGGTATATTGTTGTCGCGGCACATTGCGACGGCGGATGCATCCATAACTTTCAGATTGTCCGAAAGCACTTTCCCATAACTTACTGTGTCGTAACGCTTTGCTGAGCTGTTCGTTTTCGGATCACTGTCGTAAATTCCGTCAACCGACGTACCCTTAAACAGCGCTTCGCACTTCATCTCGGCTGCTCGCAATGCCGCACCGGTATCCGTCGTGAAAAACGGGCTCCCCGTGCCGGCGGCAAAAATAACGATGCGTCCCTTTTCGAGGTGCCGCTCGGCTCGCCGACGGATGTAAGGTTCGCAAACGCTCGACATCGGAATTGCCGACTGGACACGCGTATCGACACCCAGCGACTCCAGCGCATTTTGAACCGCCAGCGCGTTCATCACAGTCGCCAACATGCCCATATAATCAGCAGTCGCGCGCTCGATGCCTTTTGCTGCCGCTGCCATGCCCCGAAAAATATTCCCACCGCCAACGACGATGCACAGCTCAAAACCCATTGCCTTAGCGTTGGCAATTTCACCGGCAACCCGGGCTGTTTCTTCGGGATCGATGCTCAAGCCGGATGGGCCCATCAGCACTTCGCCCGAGAGTTTCAGCAATATGCGTTTGTAGCGGGTGCGGCTCATCGCGCTGCGTTTACTTTCGTTCGAGGGCAGAAGCGCCGTGCACCCTAGTCAGGGCACGAGCGCTTGCCAAGTATCGCTTAACCCTGCGGAATGCCTGATGTCGCCGCGACTTCGGCGGCAAAATCGCTGACAGCTTTCTCAATGCCTTCACCCAGTTGGAAGCGGACATAGTTTGTCAGCGATATGCTCCCACCTGCTGTCTTTGCTGCGGCAGCGACGACATCGGCAATGACTGTCTTGTTATCCATGACGAATAGCTGAGACATCAGCGCATTTTCCTTGCGGAACTTTGCCATCGCGCCATCGACCATTTTGCTGACGATCTCGGCGGGCTTGCCACTTTCAGCTGCTTTTTCCGTCGCAATCGCACGCTCGCGCTCGACCAATGCCGGATCGAGGTCGTCACCATGCAGCGCCAGCGGGCTCGCCGCAGCAATGTGCATCGCCAGTTGCTTACCCAGCGTTTCGAGCGCAGCTTTGTCGGCATTACCTTCAAGCGCCACGAGAACGCCGATCTTCCCCAGGCCGGGCGCAGCAGCATTGTGAACATAGGACACGACAGCGCCTTCGTTCACCGAAACGGTCGCCACGCGGCGCAACGACTGGTTCTCGCCGATCGTCGCAATGTTCGCCGTCAGCACATCCTGCACTGTTCCGTCGCCCAGCGGCGCCGTGGCAAGAACTTCGATGCTGCTATTGTGCGTCAGCGCAAGCTCCGTCACGCCGCGCACGAAGCTTTGGAACTGATCATTCTTCGCAACGAAATCGGTTTCGCTATTTACTTCGACAGCAGCGCCCTTGAGGCCACTCACCACAACGCCGACCAGCCCTTCGGACGCTGTGCGCCCCGCCTTCTTGGCAGCCGTCGCGAGACCCTTGGTGCGCAGCCAGTCAACTGCTGCATCCATATCGCCGCCGGTTTCGCCCAATGCCTTTTTGCAGTCCATCATGCCTGCACCCGAAATTTCGCGCAGCTCCTTGACGCTGGCGGCTGTGATCTCGGCCATGTCCAAATTCCTTCTGAGTTTTATATGCCGACGGGGCCGACACGTTTTTCGCGCCCTGCCCCGTCTTCATGATTATTGTGTGACGGTTTAGGCTGTTGCCGAAGTAGCTTCGGCCTGCGCCGCTTCGACCATTCCGGATTCGACTGCGGTCTCATCGATCAGCGCTGTTTCGACTGGCGGCTCAACCATCGCGCCGATGTCGACGCCGCGTGCCGAAGCACCTGACTGACCACCGCGGGTCGCCGCAGCGCCAATTGCTTCACAATACAATCGGATGGCGCGTGCCGCATCGTCATTTGCCGGAATCGGAAATGCGATACCATCTGGCGACACGTTCGAGTCGAGGATGGCGACGACCGGAATGCCGAGAACATTGGCTTCCTTGATTGCCAGCTCTTCCTTGTTGGCGTCGATCACGAACATCACGTCAGGGATGCCGCCCATGTCGCGGATACCGCCAAGCGAAAGCTCGAACTTGTCCTTTTCACGTGTCAGCTGAAGAACTTCTTTCTTCGTCAAGCCCGCAGTGTCGCCCGACAATTGCTCCTCAAGCGCCTTGAAGCGCTTGATCGACCCCGAAATCGTCTTCCAGTTGGTGAGCATCCC
Source organism: Sphingomonas sp. (assembly GCA_031412595.1). Lineage (GTDB taxonomy): Bacteria > Pseudomonadota > Alphaproteobacteria > Sphingomonadales > Sphingomonadaceae > Sphingomonas_O. The sequence goes on from JANODH010000142.1 coordinate 4,399, forward strand.
GCCGAGCCAGCGATGGTTGACAAAGTGCTGATTGGCCATGCGCGCCGCATCGGCAATCGGCTCCTGCGCTTGACGCTTGGTGCCAACAAAAAGCACTTTGCCGCCAGCCGCGACAGTCGATGAAACAAAGTCGAGAGCGCGCGCCATGAGCGGAACAGTCTGCGACAAGTCGAGAATGTGAACGCCATTGCGGTCACCAAAAATGTAAGGCTTCATTTTTGGGTTCCAGCGGTGCGTCTGGTGTCCAAAATGCGCACCAGCATCAAGCAGTTGGTGCATCGTGACGACAGGTGCCGCCATAATCGTTTCTCCTAACCCGGTTGAACCTCTGGGAAGCGATGACCTCCGCTCGCGCGGCGGCACCGGTATGGTGCTTCCCATGTGGAATGAGCGGTGCCCATACTTAGGGCTTGCGCAATGTGCAAGGCCGGTGTTAAGAACAAACCATGAACAGACGGAACACAAAGCCTTTAGCGGACGTTGTCACTGCATTGGAGCCATTGTAATGCTAGGATTAATCTCATTTCTTGTCGTTTTCGTCGTGCTGGTGGCGACGCTACGATTGATTTTCGTCACACTCGACAATGCGTCGCACGCCATCACGTCGGCCATCATGGGTGATCGGCCTGATCGCATTGCCACGGTGCAATTTCGGTCACGCGGGAAACGGCATTTTACGATAAGGCAATCCGCTTTTGCTCCGCTGCGCGCCGCTGCTTGACCTTAGCATAACTGCGGATGCTGAACGGTATCATCGCGACATAGCCGATTGAAACGACGATCAACGTCCACAGCGGCTCGGCAAACAACGCAGTGCCGACCAGCGCAACCAGAAGAATGGCTTCGAGACGGATCGTGCGCCGCAGTCTGATCGACCCCCAGCTGTAGGTGGCAACATTGGAGATCATCAGCATTGCGATGAAGGCGACCCATGGCGCCACGATCCATGGCTCGCGAAAAATATCATTATCGGTGACGATCCATAGATAGAGCGGCAAAAAAGCAAGGCCCGCGCCCGCCGGTGCCGGCACGCCGGTCAAAAACCCTGCGGACTTATGCGGCTGATCCTCTACATCGATCCGCGCATTGAACCGTGCAAGTCTGAGCGCCTGACACACGACAAAAGCCAGCGCGCAAAACCAGCCGAACCGCGGATAGTGTTGAAGCGACCAGAGATAGATTATCAGTGCGGGTGAGACACCGAAAGCGATGACGTCAGACAGCGAATCAAGCTCGGCACCGAAACGGCTCTCTCCCCGAAACATCCGGGCAACGCGGCCATCCACACCATCGAGGATGCCCGCGATAATGATCGAGCCGATCGCTTTCAGCCAATCATCGGGCGTTCCCTCAACGCCCGATGCCGCAATGGCAAACCGGATGCCGGTCAGCCCGAAACAAAGCGCAAGCGCCGTGATCGCATTCGGCGCCACCGTGCGCAGCGGAATGCCGCGCATCGCTGGCTTCATTGGCTGATACCTGCAGTGCCCTGATTGTCGCCGATAATGCCGAGCACGGTTTCGCCTGCAACGCTCCGCTGCCCCAGCGCCACTTTCGAGGCAGTCCCGGCCGGAAGGTAGACGTCGACACGACTGCCGAACCGGATCAACCCCACGCGTTGCCCAACGGTAACGGCGTCGCCGGTCTTCACGAACGGCACGATGCGCCGCGCGATCAAGCCCGCGATCTGTGTAAACCCGATCCGAACACCATCATTGCGTTCAACGAGAAAATGTTGCCGTTCGTTTTCATCGCTCGCTTTATCAAGGTCCGCGTTCAAAAATTTGCCGGCAATATAAAATACGCCTTTGACGACGCCTGTAATTGGCGTGCGATTGATGTGTACGTCGAAGACGCTCATGAAAATCGACACACGCGTCAGCGGAGCATCGCCGAGCCCGTCGGCCCCGGCCATCTCACGCGGCGGGGAAACACTTTCGATCAGCGTAATCAAGCCATCGGCAGGCGCGACGATCAACCTGTCGTC
>JANODH010000143.1:0-5202 GCA_031412595.1 Sphingomonas sp.
GGCTGGCAATTTCCAGTTCGAATGAACTGGGCGAAGTGCAGTCGGGTCTTGCGGCAGCTGCGCTCGGCCCCGTTGGTGCTGTTGTGTTCGGTGGCATTGCAGCCATGGGCATTGCCGTCGGTTGGGCCTATCTGTTCCCTGAGTTGCGCCGCGCCCGTACATTCGATCCGCCCGATTCTGTCTTGCAGGAGAAACCAGCATGAAAGCCGCCAACATTCTCGAAACGATCGGCAACACCCCGCATATCCGCGTCAGCAAGCTGTTTCCCGATCACGAAGTCTGGATAAAGTCCGAGCGCTCGAACCCCGGCGGCTCGATCAAGGACCGGATTGCGCTGGCGATGATTGAGGAGGCGGAAAGCTCAGGCGCGCTGACGCCCGGCGGCACGATCGTCGAGCCGACGTCGGGGAATACCGGCATTGGCCTTGCCATGGTTGCGGCTGTCAAAGGCTATAAGCTCGTCTTGGTGATGCCTGAAAGCATGTCGCTCGAACGGCGGCGGCTCATGCTTGCTTATGGAGCGACCTTTGATCTGACGCCGCGTGAAAAAGGCATGAAGGGCGCAATCGAGCGCGCGATCGAACTTGTCGCGGCGACGCCGAACAGCTGGATGCCCGGGCAGTTCGAAAATCCTGCGAATATTGCCGTCCATGTCCGCACGACATCGCAGGAAATCCTTGCCGATTTCCCTGACGGGTTGGACGCGATGATTACCGGTGTCGGCACGGGGGGGCATATTACCGGCTGCGCCGAGGCGCTCAAAAAAGTCTGGCCGAATTTCAAGGTTTTCGCGGTCGAGCCGACCTTGTCGCCGGTCATTTCGGGCGGGCAGCCGGGACCGCATCCGATCCAAGGCATTGGCGCGGGTTTCGTCCCCGCTAACCTTCACACACAAATGCTGGACGGGGTTATCAAGGTCGATCCGGCGGACGCCAAGACGATGGCGAAGCGCGCTGCGGCCGAAGAAGGCATGCTTGTCGGCATTTCGTCGGGTGCAACGCTTGCCGCGATCGCGCAGAAGCTGCCCGATCTCGGTGCGAATGCGCGGGTTATCGGGTTCAACTACGATACCGGCGAGCGCTATCTGTCCGTACCTGACTTCCTGCCTGAATGAGCTCGATCATCATCGGCCAGGGGGGGATCGGCGCGGCGCTGGCGGATCGGGTCGATGGGGCGCTGCGCTGGTCGCGGCCTGATGTCGATCCGACCGATGAAGCGAGCATCGTTCGCGCCGCTACGACCATCGATGTTATCGACCTCGCCATCGTCACGACGGGTATGCTCCACGATGCCGAACAACGCCCCGAACGCGCGCTCAAGGAGCTCGATCCGGCCAGATTAGCGCGAAGTTTCGCGATCAATACGATTGCCCCCGCCCTTGTCGCAAAGCACTTGATCCCCAAAATGCCCCGCGACCGGCGCGCCGTGTTTGCTGTGCTTGGCGCGCGCGTCGGCAGTATCGGCGATAACCGGACCGGCGGGTGGCACGGGTATCGCGCATCGAAAGCCGCGCTTGTCATGCTCATGAAAACCATCGCGATCGAAACGGCGCGCAATCGCCCGCATGCCATTGTCGTGACGCTTCACCCCGGGACCGTCGACACCGGCATGAGCAAGCCATTCCAAGGCAACGTCGCCCCGGAAAAGCTCTTCACTCCCGCCTTTGCAGCTGAGCAATTGCACGGTGTGATCGACCGCCTGATGCCTGCTGACAGCGGCGGCCATTTCGCATGGGACGGCAGCCGGATCGCTGACTGAAAAGCTGGTCACGACAGCAATCATCGGCTAAGTGAAATGACAGTTCCGTTTCACCGAAAGACAGCGCCCTCATGAGCGACGAGCTAATTCTCGCCGATCCTTCCGACATCACGCCGATCAACATCGTCGACGAGATGAAGACGTCCTATCTCGACTATGCGATGTCGGTCATTGTCAGCCGCGCGCGTCCCGACGTCCGCGACGGCCTGAAGCCCGTTCACCGCCGTATTCTCTACGCCTGCCACGAAGCCGGTTATGTCGCGGGCAAAGCCTATCGCAAATGCAGCCGCATTGTCGGCGACGTCATGGGTAAATATCACCCGCATGGCGACAGCGCGATTTATGGCGCGCTGGCCAGGCTGGCGCAGGATTGGTCGATGCGCGTCATGCTGATCGACGGGCAAGGCAATTTCGGATCGATGGACCCCGATGAGCCGGCGGCGATGCGTTACACCGAAGCGCGCCTGGCCAAAGTCGCCAATGCGCTGCTCGATGATCTCGACAAGGACACCGTCGATTTCACGCCGAACTACGATGCATCCGAACATGAGCCACAGGTGCTGCCCGCACGCTTCCCCAATCTGCTTGTCAATGGCGCAGGTGGCATTGCGGTCGGCATGGCGACCAACATCCCGCCGCATAATCTTGGCGAAGTCATCAATGCCTGCCTTGCTTACATGGATAACGGCGCGATCACGATCGACGAACTGATCGAGATTATCCCCGGCCCCGATTTCCCGACCGGCGGGCTGATCCTCGGTCAGCATGGTGCCAAGTCGGCGTATCACACCGGTCGCGGCTCGATCATCGTTCGATCCAAACATGAAGTCGAGGAAGGGCGCGGCGACCGGCGGAGCATTGTCCTCACCGAAATACCCTATCAGCAGGGCAAGAACGCACTCGTCGAGAAGATCGCCGAAGCCGCCAAGGACAAGCGCATCGAAGGCGTCAGCGACATCCGCGATGAATCGAGCCGCCTCGGCGTCCGCATCGTCATCGACCTGAAGCGCGATGCGACCGCCGATGTGGTCCTCAACCAGCTATGGCGGCACACACCGGCGCAATCGAGCTTTCCGGCCAACATGCTCGCGATCCGTGGCGGGCGCCCTGAAACGCTGAACCTGCGCGACATCATCGAAGCCTTCATCCGGTTCCGCGAGGAAGTCATCACGCGGCGATCGAAATTCGAACTGCAAAAGGCGCGCGACCGAGCGCACATCCTGCTCGGCCTCGTTATTGCGGTCACCAATCTCGACGAAGTGGTGCGCATCATCCGTGCATCGGCCAGCCCCGCCGAAGCGCGCGACAGGTTGATGGCGCGCGTCTGGCCGATCGAGGAAATCCGCCCCTACATCATGCTGGTCGAAGCGATCGAGCCGCAAGCCGATAGCGACACCTATCAGCTGTCCGAAACGCAGGCGCGCGCGATCCTCGAATTGCGTCTCAACCGTCTGACGGCGCTGGGCCGTGAAGAAATCGGCGACGAGCTGAAAAAACTTGCAGGCAGCATTGTCGAACTGCTCGAAATCCTCGCAAACCGGGTTCGCCTTTACGAAGTCATGCGCGACGAACTCGTGGCGATCCGCGATGAATTCGCGACACCGCGCCGCTCGATCATGTCGCCTTCGTTCGACGGGATCGACGATGAATCGCTGATCGAGCGCGAGGACATGGTCGTGACCGTGACGATGGACGGTTATATCAAGCGCACGACGCTCGATACGTTCCGCGCGCAACGGCGCGGCGGCAAGGGTCGCGCCGGGATGGCGACCAAAGACGAAGACGTTATCACCGAATTGTTCGTAACGTCGACGCACACGCCCGTGCTGTTCTTCTCGACGGCAGGTAAAGTTTACCGCAAGAAAGTCTGGCGCCTGCCTGAGGGCGGGCCGAACACGCGGGGTCGCCCCATGATCAATCTGCTTCCGCTGGCGCCCGGCGAAACGATTTCGACAGTGCTGGCGCTGCCCGAAAACGAAGACGAGTGGGGCAAGCTCCACGTGATGTTCGCGACCGCCAAGGGTGGCGTGCGGCGCAACAGCATGGATGCGTTCGCCAACATCCCGAACAACGGCAAGATCGCGATGCGCTTCGACGAAGACAGCGAAGACCGCCTGATCGGCGTTGCCTTGCTGACCGAAGACGATGACGTTCTGCTGGCGACGCGGCAAGGCAAAGCCATTCGCTTCGAAGGCACTGATGTCCGCGAATTCCAGAGCCGCACAGCCACCGGCGTGCGCGGCATGACCCTGAAAGGCGACGACGAAGTGATTTCGCTGTCAATCCTGCACCGCTCAGGCGCGACCACGGAAGAACGCGAAGCCTATCTCCGCGCCGCACCATGGAAGGACAACGACAATGTCAGCACCCTGCCCCCCGAGCGTGTCCTCGAAATGGCGGCTGCCGAACAGTTCATCCTGACGGTATGTGCCAATGGCTATGGCAAGCGATCGTCCGCTTTCGAATACCGCCGGACGAATCGCGGCGGACAAGGCATCGGCAACATCGACAATATCGAACGCAACGGCCCGGTCGTCGCCAGCTTCCCGGCAGCGGACGGCCAGCAACTGATGCTCGTCACCGATCAGGCCAAATTGATCCGCATGAACATCAGCGACATGCGCGTGATCGGGCGGAACAGTGCGGGCGTAAAACTCTTCGATGTCGGCAAGGGCGAGCATGTTGTCGGCGCGGCGCGGATCGAGGCAGAGGATGAGATCGCGTCGGGTGCCGGCGATGACGAGGCGCCCATCGCCGAATGACAGTTGCCTACAAAATCCTGACCGCCGAAAATTGGGCACAGTTCCAAGTCGAAGGTGTTTTCACAGGCGCACCAGTCGACCTCGATGATGGCTATATCCACATGTCGACGGCCGAGCAGCTCGACGAAACGCTCGCCAAACATTTCGCCGGGCACGTCGGCCTCGTCATTGCCACGATCGACCTGACCCACCTCAACGACGCGCTCAAATGGGAAGTCTCGCGCGGCGGGGCGTTGTTTCCGCATTTTTATGGCGCATTGCCAATGGCGGCGGTCGTCGAAATCCAGCCCCTCTGAACGCAACAGGCGACAAACCTGCAAACTTCCGCTAAGCGCCCGCGATGTCTCCATTCGAAACGCTCCCGCCGCTTCTTGCCGAAGCTCTGACGACCCGTGGCTATGAAGCCCCCACCCCGGTTCAGGCCGCTGTCCTCGAACCCGAAGCGCAAGATCGCGACTTGATCGTATCGGCGCAGACAGGCTCGGGAAAGACGGTCGCGGTCGGCCTTGCCATGGCCGACCAATTGCTCGGCGACGACGGCAAAATCCGCTTCATTCGCGAACCGCAAGCGCTCGTCATTGCGCCAACGCGCGAACTCGCCCTGCAAGTCAGCCGCGAACTGATCTGGCTCTATGGCAAGGCTGGCGCGCGTATCGCGACGTGCGTGGGCGGCATGGACGCG
>JANODH010000144.1:0-8039 GCA_031412595.1 Sphingomonas sp.
GGCGACCGCACGATCGATTTCTACATGGGCGGTGGCAAGGTTTACCGCAATACACTGCCCAACAGCTGTCCCAGCCTCGGTTTCGAAGAGCGGTTCTTGTACAAAACTTCGCTCAGCCAGCTGTGCTCGGTCGATATCATAACGGTCCTCCAATCACCGGGGCTGTCGCAAGGCGCGAGCTGTGGCCTCGGCAAGTTTCAGCCGGTCAAACTGGCGTCCGCAAAGTAACGGTGGCGAAGGCCATTATCGGTTGCTATGGCCGCATCGACGCACTCGTAGCTCAGCTGGATAGAGCACTGCCCTCCGAAGGCAGGGGTCGGGGATTCGAATTCCTCCGAGTGCACCAGTTTTCAATGATTTATTGCGATCGAGCAGGTCAGACGGTTCGCACGTCACCGAGTGCGCCTAACTCGCCGCTTTCTCGTGCTTTTCGGCCGTAGAAAATCTCGAAAAGCGGGCTTGCCATCATTGTGGTTACGTTTGCCATGAGCACCATCATCGAAAACAGCGTCGGGCCGATGATCCCTTTTTGCAAGCCGATGTTGATTATGATCAATTCCATCAGCCCACGCGAATTCATCAGCGCGCCGATGCCGAGTGCCGTCCGGTTATCTTCGCCCGCCACGCGCGCCGCAAGATAGCAGGCGCCGAACTTCGCGAGGATCGATGCCGCTAATATCCCAAGGGCAATAAACAGCAGCGGCAGCGTATTGACCATGTCCATCCGCGTATTGAGACCCGAATAGGTAAAGAACATCGGCAGAAGCAGGACCACGGCGAGCGGCTCGATCTTCTTCTTGAGCTCCATAGCAAACAGCCCGCGCGGCATGACGACACCGAGGATAAAGCCACCGAAAATCGCGTGGATGCCGACAGCGTCCATGATGAAAGCCGACAAGCTGAAAAGCGCCAGTGTGATGCCGAGCACAGTCATGCTCATCTCGCCCTCGCGCTCGACGATCCTGCCCAGCGGTGCCAGCAGCCTGCGGCCGAACAACATTATAAAAAGCGCATAAGTTACACCGCCACCAATCGCGAGCACGGCAATGCCGGGGCCGCCGCCGAAACTGGCGAGAACGACGGCGAGGACACACCAGGAAACGACATCATCGAACGCACCTGCCGTTAACGTGAGCGTGCCCAGCGATGTTTTCGCAAGCCCCCGTTCGTTGATAATGCGAGCCAGCATCGGAAAAGCCGTCAGTGCAATACACGCGCCCATAAAAAGCGAAGCGTTGAACTGTGAAATATCCTGCGCAAACAAACCCGGGACAGTCAGCAGATACGGCGTAATCGCAATCGCAATCAGGAAAGGCGCAATAATCCCGGCGAGCGAAACGCCGATCGCGCTTTTTGCTTTCGATTGGAAATGATCGAGTTGCAGCGTCGTCCCGACCAGAAACATATATAGGCCGACGCCAAGCTGCGCGCCGGCATACAACACGTTTTTGGTTGGGCCTGGAAAAACAGCGGCCTGCGCCTCGGGCAGGAACAAACCGAACAGTGACGGCCCGAGGATAACACCGGCAATCATTTCGCCCACGACTTGCGGTTGCCCCAGCAGCTTCTGGCCCAGATAACCGACGACCCGACAGGTGATGATGATGATCGCCAACTGCAGGAAAAAGTGAACGCTGAAATCGTTCGGCGTGAAACTCGTTGCAGCCGCTGCGATAGCTGGACCATGCGGATCGAGGATGCCGGCAATCGTATCCATTACACTATCGAATATATCTGCCACACACGCTCCCCGAACTTTGCAAATGTCCGGCGCTGTTTGCTTAGCGAGAGTCCGTCAGTGCATCGCAAGAGCTATAAGCGCCGCAGTCTTTGGGCGCAAATCGGCTTCGTATCGTCCCGCGCCGCCACCGAATGTGAAAGCTTCCGGAACATCTATCACACGAGCCGGTTGCCGGAATTCGCCCATATGGAGAGTGATATGAACACCAATCTTGTGTCAGCTGTTTTCGATAATCAGAACGAAGCCGAGCGCGCCGTGACGTCGATCCGCAATGCGGGGATCGCGAACAGCGCGATTTCGATCATCGCCCAACATGACGGAAAAAATATGACGACAGACGGTGCCGGTGCCGAAGCCGCAACCGATGTCGTCGGAAAAGCCGCCCTCGGCGCCGGTGCGGGGACGCTGCTGGGTATCGCTGCACTCGCGATTCCGGGCGTCGGTCCGCTTGTCGCGGCCGGCGCAATCGCTGCTGCTGCCATTCCCGGTGCCGCACTTACAGGGGCTGCAATCGGTGCTGCGGCCGGTGGGCTTGCTGGTTTGTTGACTGATCACGGCGTCGATCACGACGACGCTCGTTACTACGAAGGCCGGATCAACGATGGTGGGGTGTTTGTTTCCGTCGACACGCAGGGAACCGGCATGGATGCACATACAGTGCGCGAAATGCTGAATGCCGCGGGTGGACGAGCAAAAAATTCAGAGAGCATGACGTCCGGATATTGATCCATCATTGAGACTTGGCTTGATAACAGGATGCCGCTTCAACACTGCTGGAGCGGCATTTTCGTGTTCGTTCGCGTTAATTAAGAAGTCGCGATCTGTCTGACATTGCCGCCAAATCTTATCACCTCTTAAACCATCCGGGCTTAGAGTTCAGGCTGTCAGCCGCCTAAACGGTTGATTATCCCTCAAAATATATGCCGGAGAAAATGATGACCGAAATAAACAAGGACGAAAAGATCGTCGTCGCGAAAAGCGAAATAAATGTCGCAAATATAATCGTAGCGGTCGCAATTCTGCTGGTTACGCTCGGCGTACTGAAATATTTGGGCATGAGCCCGTTCTAGAGGCTAAATGTCGCCGAAATGGTGACCCCTACGGGAATCGAACCCGTGTTTCAGCCGTGAAAGGGCCGCGTCCTAACCGCTAGACGAAGGGGCCGCTGTGAAGCGAAGTGCGCGCATAGGCGAGCCTCAGGATGTGGTCAAGATGAGACTGGGGTCAGTCGCACCATGCGGCGTCATCCAAATGCATTTCCGCGGCAGGCCGGGCGCCCCAGTCATCGATCTTGGCGCGCCCGGCCACCCATAAGCGCCGGTCGCGCGGTGCCCCCATCAGTGCCAGCCCGAGCGATGTATCGGCGCTGCGAAACGCGACTGCTTTGACGCTGCGGCCGTCGTCACCCGCCATAATCGCACGAACATGCCCGCCACTGCCGACGATATCGGCTTTGATTACACGCATTGGCCCGGCAGCAATGCGCGGCGCGGGCCAGCCCATGCCATAGGGCCCTCCGGCTTCGAGCGCTTCGACCAAAGCAGGCGTCACACCGCCGCTTGCAACGACAGCATCCAGCAGCAGCGCTCGGTCGTTGCCCGCGCGCGCAACGTCACCCGCCAGGCGCGCGTCGATAAAATCCGCAAACGCGTCGACTTGATCCGCCGCAATCGTCAGCCCCGCCGCCATCGCATGGCCGCCACCAGCAACAAGTAGACCTTGCTCTTTAGCTGCCAGCACCGCCGCCCCCAGATCGACGCCGGATACCGACCGGCCCGAACCTTTGCCGACCCCATTCTCGTCGATTGCGATGACGATTGCCGGCTTGCCGAGCTTTTCCTTCAGCCGCCCGGCGACAATGCCGATCACGCCCGGATGCCAGCCATTGCCAGCGACCACTGCGACGGCTCGATTGCCTTTCCCGACGGAAGCAGCTTCGGCTTCGGCTTGCACGGTGCCCTCGATCGTGCGCCGTTCGTCGTTCAGCCGATCGAGCTCTTCGGCAATGTCCTGCGCTTCGGCGGGATCGTCGGTCGTCAGTAATCGAACCCCGAGATCGGATTTGCCAACGCGTCCGCCCGCATTGATGCGCGGCCCCAGCGCAAAACCGAGATCCGAACAGACCGGCGCGCGTTTCAGCCGCGATGCGGCAAGCAGTGCATTCAGCCCGGTATTCCGCCCCGCTGCCATGACTTTCAGCCCCTGAGCAACGAAAGCGCGATTGAGGCCACGCAAACTGGCAACGTCGGCCACGGTGCCCAGCGCAACGATGTCGAGCAGGTCCATCAAGCGCGGCTCATCGCGCGTGGCGAAATAGCCCAACGCCCGCAAATGACGCACCAGCGCAGCAGCGAGCAGAAACGCAACACCCACGGCCGCAAGGTGGCCATGCGATGCCGCTTCGGATGCTTCATCGAGGCGATTGGGGTTCACCAGCGCAAAGGCATCGGGAAGGACGCTCGCGCATTGATGATGATCGACGACAATCACATCGACACCCGCAACGCGCGCCATCGCGAGTGCCTCGAACGCTTGCGCGCCGCAATCGACCGTGATGATCAACGACGCGCCACCTTCTGCAATGCGCACCAGTGCTTCGCCAGATGGGCCGTAGCCTTCCATCAAGCGATCGGGAATATAAGCTTGCGGGCTTAAACCCAGCGACCGCAACACACGAATCAGCAGCGCGGCTGACGTGGCCCCATCGACATCATAATCCCCGAAAACAGTCACGGCTTCGCCCGCCAATACGGCATCGGCCAATCGGGCAGCGGCGCGGTCCATGTCCTGAAAGATCGAGGGATCGGGCATGAAGGCGCGGATCGTCGGGTCACGGTAGGCACTTATCCTGTCGGCCGGACAGCCGCGCGCGAGGAGCAGTTGCGCAACTAGATCGTCACAGTCGCCATTGCCGTGCCGCCATCGCCACGTCTGACCCATGATCGATGCCGTTATCTTCAGCGGATTCATTGCATGCTCATGCAATGCATCGGCGCATTACGCTAGCTGCGTTTTGCGCGCTCGCTTTTCACCCAGCGCACAGTGCCCGACGATGCACGCATAACGACACTTTCGGTCGTCATCCGGCCGTCGCGAAGCCGTTTGACGCCCGCAAGCAGCGACCCGTCGGTCACGCCGGTTGCCGCAAAAATGCAATCGCCTTTTGCAAGTTCGGTGAGGTCATAGACATGGTCGAGGTCGGCAATTCCCCATTTGCGTGCCCGCGCGCGCTCGTCGTCATTGCGGAACAACAGCCGCCCTTTGAATTGTCCGCCGACACAGCGAAGGGCAGCAGCGGCGAGCACACCTTCGGGCGCGCCACCCGAACCCATATACATGTCGATCGTGGTGTCCGGATCGGTCGTTGCGATCACGCCCGCGACATCGCCATCGCCGATGAGCATGACACCACAGCCAAGCGAGCGGAGTTCGGCAATCAGCTTTTCGTGACGCGGCCGATCGAGCACACAAACGATGATCTCGTCAGGCTTTACGCCTTTTGCCGCGGCGACGGCCCGAACATTTTCGGTCGGCGTCTTGTTTAGATCGATGATCCCGTCCGGATAGCCCGGGCCAACCGCCAGCTTGTCCATGTAGACGTCGGGGGCGTTCAGCAGATTACCGTGCTCTGCAACAGCAAGCACCGCGAGCGCATTGGGCCCGGCTTTTGCCGTAATCGTCGTGCCTTCGAGCGGGTCGAGCGCAATGTCGATCTTAGGCCCGGTGCCAATTGCGGAACCGACTTTTTCGCCAATGTAAAGCATCGGCGCTTCATCGCGTTCGCCTTCGCCGATGACGACCGTACCGTCCATGTAAAGCTCGTTCAGCGCCGCGCGCATGGCTTCGACGGCAGCATGATCGGCAGCTTTCTCGTCGCCGCGCCCGATAAGGGTCGACGCGGCAACCGCCGCGGCTTCGGTCACACGGACCATTTCCAGAACCAGAACGCGATCGAGAACCTGACTTGCTGCTATCATCGAAATATCATCCAATCCGTGTGCTGGCGCGATAAGCGAGGGTTATGACAAAGTCGATAACAGCGATTTACGCCGTTGATCACCCATCGAGGATCGGCATGCGCATCGGCTTGCCGACTAAACTAACGCTGCCCTCAAGCCGTTCCAATGCCGCATCGATTGCCCGGCCCGTGCATTCATGCGTCGTCATCGCCACAAGCACGCCACCATCAGGCGCAGCGCCACGCTGGATAAGGCTTTCGATCGAAACGCCGCCGTCGCGCATGGCGGCCGTCAGCTCGGCAAGCACGCCCGGCTTGTCCGACACGGTAAAGCGCAAATAGCTGCGCTCGCGCCGTTCACCGGGGTCCGCCGATATGGCATCATCAAGGCTTGAAACTGGCATCGCGAAGGCGGGCCCATATTCGCCGCGGGCAATATCGATCAGGTCGGCCACAACAGCCGACGCCGTCGGCCCCTCACCAGCGCCACGCCCTTCGAACAGCAAGCGCCCCACGAAATTGCCTTCGGCAACGATCGCATTCATCGGACCTTTCACCGTGCTGAGTGGATGGCTCATCGGCACAAGACAGGCGTGAACGCGCTGGAACAGCCCGTGATTATCCGCCTGCGCCATGCCGACCAAGCGCACACAATAGCCGAGCGCACGCGCCTGCGCGATGTCGCCAGCCAGCACATGTCGGACGCCGCTGACATGCACCGCTGCGAAATCGAGCTTGGTGCCAAAAGCCAGACTTGCGAGAATGCTCAGCTTGTGTGCCGCATCCACGCCATCGATATCGAATGACGGGTCAGCTTCGGCATAACCGAGCGCTTGCGCATCGGCGAGCACGTCGGCGAAGTCCGATCCTTCGGCTTCCATCCGCGTCAGAATATAATTGCAGGTGCCGTTCAGGATACCATAAACCTCGGTCAGCATATTGGCCGCCGCGCCATCGCGCAGCCCCTTGATAACCGGAATACCGCCAGCAACCGCCGCTTCATATTTGAGCGCAGTGCCTTTGGCTTCGGCCTCGGTTGCCAGGCTAACACCGTGATGCGCGATCATGGCTTTGTTTGCCGTGACAAACGCTTTGCCCGCATCGATCGTGCCGCGGGCAAGCGTCAATGCCGGGCCGTCCGCCCCTCCAATCAGTTCGACGACCACGTCGACATCGTCGCGCGTCGCCAGCGCTTGCGTGTCGTCCACCCAGGAAAATCGCGTCAGATCGATGCCGCGATCACGGTGCCGGTCGCGCGCATTGACAGCAATGATTTCGATTGGTCGCCCCGCGCGGCGGGTGACCAGGTCATGGTTGGTATCGAGCAGCTTGACGACACCGCCGCCCACAGTGCCAAGTCCGGCGAGCGCGATTTTCAATGGTTTGGTCATGCGCCGCTCTATCTACAGCAAGCCGATCTCGCGCAATCTTTGCTGCAAATAATCGTCCGCCGTTATCGGCTCGGGATAGCGGTTCGGGCGTTCGGCCGTCACGCAGCCCGGCAGAGTCGTGATCGGAAAATCGCTCGCCAGATGCAGGAAAAACGGCATCGAATAGCGGGGGATCCCGCGCCGTTCAGGCGGCGGATTGACGACGCGGTGGCTGGTCGATGGGAGCACGTGGTTCGTCAGGCGCTGAAGCATATCGCCGACGTTGACAACGAGTGCACCCGCCGGGGGATCGACCGCCAGCCACTGCCCATCGCGGTCCTGCAGTTGCAATCCGGCTTCTTCGGCACCGAGCAAAAGCGTAATCAGGTTTATGTCTTCATGTGCACCAGCGCGGATGCCAGACGCTTCGGCCGAAATCGGAGGATAATGCAACAGCCGCAGCACACTGTTGCCGTCACGTACCGGTTCGACGAACCAGTCCGGACTGAGCCCGAGATAGCGCGCGATTGCCGACAACAAACGCGCACCGACACGATCGAATTCAGCATAAAGTTCGGACAAAACAGCCTTGAATTCAGGCGGATGCGTAGGCCAGATATTGGGCGGCATCGAGGCGGCATAACGATGGCCCGGCGGCAGATCGCGCCCGACATGCCAGAATTCCTTCAGATCGTTTTCGGACGCGTCCTTCGCGATCTCGATCCCGAAGGGCGTATAGCCCCGCGCGCCGCCCCTGGGCGCTTTATAGGGCATCTTGTCGGCCGTCGGCTGCGCGAAAAATGTCTTGGTCACTGCCCATGCCTTGTCGATCAACGCAGGATCGATGCCGTGGTTTGCAACGATGGCAAAACCGAAGCGTTCGAATGATGCACCAAATTGCTGCGCAAAAGCGATCGGATCGGCATCCTGAGCATTGAGCGATAACGGCGGGACGGCGTTCAAGATATCA
>JANODH010000145.1:0-7437 GCA_031412595.1 Sphingomonas sp.
GTATGGTGCAGGCGCCAAGGCGAAACGCGTCGAAGTGCGTTTTCCCGATGCAATGGCAAACCCCTACCTTTGCTATGCGGCATTGTTCATGGCTGGGCTCGACGGGATCGAAAACAAGATCCACCCCGGCGAAGCGATGGACAAGAATCTCTATGATCTGCCGCCTGCCGAACTCGCCGAAGTGCCGACGGTGTGCGGATCGCTTCGCGAAGCACTTGAGTCACTCGAAGCCGATCATGCCTATCTGCTGAAAGGCGATGTGTTTTCGAAGGATCAGATCGACAGCTATATCGAATTGAAAATGGCCGACGTCGCCCGCTGGGAAATGACACCGAGCCCGGTCGAATTCGACATGTATTACAGCGCGTAAGTCTACCGCTATCGATCGTAAAAGGCCCAGGCGCGATGCCTGGGCCTTTTCTTTTGGGGCAAGCCGCGTAACATCGTGCCCATGACAAAAAACATGCTCGCGCTTGGATGCGCGCTCGCTCTGGCCACGCCTGCGATTGCCAAGCTCTCGCCCGCCGAACGGCGCATGACGGCCACCGTCGATGCCGAGCATTCGCGCATGGTCACGCTGCTCGAAACGCTGGTAAACCAGAACAGCGGCTCATTGAATGTCGCAGGCGTCGAAAAAGTCGGGCAGATGATGCGCGCCGAACTCGAGCCGCTTGGATTTACGGTCGTATGGAAACCGCTGCCACAAACGCAGCGCGCCGGGCATCTGATCGCGACGCACAAGGGCAATGGTGCGGGAAATAAAATGCTGCTGATCGGCCATCTCGATACAGTGTTCGAGCCCGCATCCCCCTTCCAGATATTCGAGCGGCGCGGCGATGCAGCGATCGGGCCCGGCGCAAACGACAACAAGGGCGGCATGGTCGTGATGCTGGCCGCGCTGCGCGCGATGAAAGCGGCAGGCACGCTGGCTGCGGCAGATATCGAAATCGTCCTGACCGGCGATGAGGAAGATGTGGGCGATCCGATTGAAATTGCCCGCGCCGACCTGATCGCAGCCGGCCAGCGCGCTGATGTCGCGCTCGATTTCGAAGGGCTGGCGACAGTCGATGGCAAGGACATGGGCTCGATCGCGCGGCGCAGTGCGGCCAGCTGGACCGTGACAGCGAAAGCCAAAGGCGGTCATTCGAGTGGCATTTTTTCGGCCAGCGCAGGGGATGGCGCAATTTATGCGCTGGCGAGGATCGTGTCGGCTTTCCGCGCCGAATTGCCCGAACAGAACCTGACTTTCAATGTCGGCCTGATCACTGGCGGCGTCGAAGCCGCGCTCGGGCCGGGCGGGATCACTGCGACGGCGTCGGGCAAGACCAATATCATTCCCGAAATCGCAATTGCGCGTGGCGACATGCGCACGCTTTCCGACGAGCAAAGCGAGCGCGTTCGCGCCAAGATGCAGGCGATCGTCGCGCGTTCGTCGCCCGGCGCTACAGCGCAGATTGCGTTCGGCACCGATGGCTATCCCGCCATGGCACCGACTGATGGTGCCCGCGCGCTGCTGGCGCGGCTGAACGTCGTCAACCGCGATCTGGGGCTCCCGCAAATGATGCCGCTCGATCCGCTGAAGCGCGGCGCTGGTGATATTGCGTTTGTGGCGAAGGATGTCGACGGGCTCGTCGGGCTGGGGTCGGCAGGCAATGGCGATCATGCCGTCGGCGAAACTGTCGATCTTGTCAGTCTGAAGCGGCAGGCCAAGCGCGCCGCGATCCTGATGAGCCGCCTGTCGCGCGAAAAGCTGTCACGCGAAAAACGCTGATGGTCGGGCGGCGCGAGTTTCTGGCGCTGGCCACCGCCAGTGCGCTTGCGCCGTCGCTGGGTCAGGCTGCGCCGACGACGGCAGATCTCGCCACCGATATCGCTATCTTGCGCGAAGCTCTCAAACTGCATCCGGGGCTCTATCGATATAACAGCCCGCGCGCGATGGCCGCGCGAATCGACCGGCTGGCAGTTGCGTTCCCGGCCGCCCCGACGATCGAAGCGCGCTACCTGCTGCTCTCGCGATTTCTCGCGACGATCCGTTGCGGGCATAGCTATGCCAATTTCTTCAATCAGAAAAAGGCAGTGGCGGCCACGCTGTTCGACCGGCCGACGCGCGTGCCGTTTCATTTCGTCTGGATCGGCGACCAGATGGTGGTGACAGCCGATCACAGCGGCACGGGCGGCTTGCCGCGTGGCACGCGGATCGTGCGTCTGAACGGGATTCAGCCCTCGGCAATGCGCGCGGCGATGCTGCCCTATGTCCGTGCCGATGGCAGCAACGACGGCAAGCGCGTTTCGCTGCTCGAGGTACGCGGCGATACCATCATCGAGACGTTCGATGTGTTTCAGGGCCTGCTGTTTGCGCCGGCCGGGGGCGTCCATGATGTCGAAGCCATGCTGCCCGACGGCAAACGTCGCCGCCTGACTCTGCCAGCTCTATCGCTCGCCCAACGACGAGCGACCATGGCTGCGCGCGATGCCGCGAAAGACAGCCCGATTTGGTCTTGGGATAGGCAGCCCGACGGGATCGTGGTTCTGACAATGGACAGCTGGGGGGCCTACAACAGTAAGTGGGACTGGCGGACGTGGCTCGATGACCGCCTGAACAGTCTGGGCAGTGCCAAGGGCCTGATCATTGACTTGCGCAACAATGAAGGCGGCGAGGATTGTGGCGATCCGATTCTTGCAAGGCTCACAAATGCCGATTTGCGCGATGCAGGCGCGCAGCAGAAGCTACGGTTTCAGCGCACACCTGCCGCGATCGATAAATATCTCGATACGTGGGAAGATGGGTTCCGCACACTGGGTGTGGGCGGTGCGGCTCTGCCGAGCGGGTTCTTCGCACGACCCGGCACGAGCGACATTCCGACGATCGCGGCGAAGGGGCCGCGTCTGACGCTGCCCGTTGCGGTGCTGATCAGCCCGGTCAACAGTTCTGCAACATTCCAGTTCGCGGCGCTGGCTCGACGCCACAATCTCGCTCGGCTCTATGGCAGCACGACTGGCGGAAACAGACGCGGGATCAACGGCGGTTGTTTCTTTTTCGTCCGGTTGCCCGCCAGCGGCCTCGAATTCGATCTGCCGCTCGTCGGCTATTTTCCGGCAGCGCCGCAGCCCGATGCGGGCCTCGTTCCCGACGTCGCAGTGGCGGCAACGATCGCCGATATGATTGCCGGGCACGATCCGGTGATGGCGCGGGCGCGCGCCGATCTGCTCAGGGTCTGAGCGCAAAATATCGCCTTGCATCGCTTCGGCTGCGCCCCACATAGGCCCTGACAAATCACGACAGGAGCGATTCATGGACAGCTATTTGAAGAATTACATCAACGGCGCGTGGGTCGACAGCAGCGGCGGCACCCGTCACCAAGTGATCAATCCGGCGACCGAGGAACCCTGCACCGAAATCACGCTCGGTACGTCGGCCGACGTCGATGCAGCTGTGGCGGCGGCCAAGACCGCGTTCAAAACCTATTCGCAGACCAGCCGGGATGAGCGTGTTGCGCTGCTCGAAAACATCGTCGCCGAATTCAAGAAGCGCATTCCCGATCTTGCGCGTTCGATGGCGACCGAAATGGGCGCGCCGATCAGCTTTGCATCGACGGCACAAGTCGGCGCGGGGCTCAGCGGATTTCTGGGCACGATTGCCGCGCTGAAAAATTTCCAGTTCAGCGAGCAAGTCGGCGGTGGCCTTGCGGTCTATGAACCGATTGGCGTCGTCGGCATGATCACGCCTTGGAACTGGCCGCTCAATCAGATCGCGTTGAAAGTCGCGCCTGCGCTGGCTGGCGGCAACACCATGATCCTGAAGCCGTCGGAAGAATGCCCCGGCTGTGCCGCGATCCTTGCCGAAATTATGCATGCGGCGGGCGTTCCGGCAGGTGTGTTCAATCTGGTGCAGGGCGAAGGATCGGTCGTCGGGGCCGCCATTTCGGCGCATCCCGGCATCGACATGGTCAGCTTTACCGGATCGACCCGCGCCGGAATCATGGTGGCGAAAGCTGCCGCCGATACCGTCAAGCGGGTGCATCAGGAACTTGGCGGCAAATCGCCCAACGTCGTCCTGCCGGGTGCCGATCTCGCGAGCGTTCTGCCGCCGACGGCCAGCGGTGTGCTGGTCAATGCTGGGCAAAGCTGCATTTCGCCGACGCGTATTTTGGTGCAGAAAGACGATGTCGCGGCGGCAACGGCGATCATCACGAGCATGTATGCCGGCACGCAAGTCGGCGATCCGCTGAACGAAGGCATGCACATGGGTCCGGTCGTCAACAAGTCGCAATTCGACAAGATACAGGGACTGATCCAGTCGGCGATCGATGAAGGCGCCGTGCTCGAAACTGGCGGCACGGGCCTGCCGACCAACGTTAACCGCGGCTATTATGTCAAGCCGACCGTGTTTTCCGGCGTAACGCCCGACATGCGGATCGCGCAGGAAGAAGTGTTCGGCCCCGTTGCCACGATTATGAGCTATGACACGATCGACGACGCGGTGGAGATTGCGAACGACACGGTCTACGGCCTGTCTGCCGTGATCTCGGGCGATCCTGCCGAAGCGGCCAAAGTTGCGCCGCGTCTGCGGGCAGGGATGGTCATCGTCAATGGCTGGGGGCCGGCGCCGGGCGCACCGTTCGGTGGCTACAAGCAATCGGGCAATGGCCGCGAAGCCGGAATATTCGGCCTGAAGGATTTCATGGAAGTGAAAGCGGTCGTCGGCATTCCCGCCTGACGGCGCGCTATCGCAGTGCAGCATTAGGATGTAGGCAGGAGTCATGACGACTCCTGCCGCCAATCCGCACGCGCCGCTCGGCCAGCGCGAATTCATCATGCTGATTGCCGCGCTGATGTCGTTGCAGGCGCTCGGGGTGGATGCGATGCTGCCTGCGCTGCCTGCCATCGGGCAGTCGTTGCATGTCGTCGGCGAGAATGCGACGCAGTGGATCATTGCGTCATATGTCTTTGGCTTCGGGGCGATGCAGCTGGTCTACGGCCCGCTTGCAGACCGTTACGGGTGCGGCCGATCCTGATCGCGACGATGATCGGGTTTATCATTGCCAGCATTATCGCAAGCGTTGCCGCGACTTTTCCGCTGCTGCTTGCCGCGCGCGTGCTACAGGGCATGATGTCGGGATCGACGCGCGTGCTGACGACATCGATTGTGCGCGATTGCTATCAGGGCCGCACGATGGCGCGGATCATGAGCTTGTCGCAGATGCTGTTTTTCATCGTGCCGATCCTGGCGCCAAGCGTGGGGGCGGCGATTCTTCTGCTCGGGCCGTGGCGATGGATCTTCTGGTTTCTCGTCGTTTTTGCAATGGTCGTTGCCGCCTGGGCGGCGATCCGCCTGCCCGAGACACTGAAGCCGGAATTGCGCCGTGAAATCTCGGTTGCGCTGCTGACATCGGCGTGGCGGCAAACGCTGACCAACCGGTTTTCGCTGGGCTATGCGCTGGCGTCGACGGCGATGTTCGGGTCGATCCTCGGCTATGTGAACTCGTCGCAGCAATTGTTCGGCGACGTCTTCAAACGGCCCGACATTTTTCCGATCGCTTTTGCAATTACTGCCGGGGCGATGGGCACGATGACGTTCGCCAATGCGCAACTCGTCGAACGCTTTGGCACCCGGCGCTTGTCGCACGGCGCACTGCTAGCCCTGATCGCGATTTCGGCATTTCATCTCGCGGTCGAGCTGGCAGGCTATCAGACGCTGATCAATTTTCTTGTCCTCCAGGCGCTGACGATGGCGTGCTTTGGCCTTACGGGATCGAATTTTTCGGCTATGGCGATGGAGCCGGTCGGCCATATCGCAGGCACGGCATCGTCGGTGCAGGGCTTCATGACGACCGTCGGCGGCGCAACGATCGGCATTGTCATCGGCCAGTCGTTCGACGGGACGACGCTGCCCGTAACCATCGGCTTCCTGATCGTTGCAGCGACTGCGCTCGTTATCGTACTGATTACCGAAGGCGGGCAGTTGTTCACGGCCCGCAATCTGCCTGTTTGATGGAACATACCGTGCCCCGCGGAGTATAGGTTTTCCGTGACATGGAGAAACCGATGGCTTTGACTGCAATTGCCCTGAACTGCACGCTGAAACCAACCGGCGATAGTTCGACGGATGCGATGATCGATGTGCTCGCCGCCGCTTTTACCAAGTGTGACGTGACCGTGACCGAGACGATCCGCATCGTGGCGCACGATGTCAAAACCGGGGTGACATCTGATGAGGGTGACGGTGATGCCTGGCCTTCGATTCGTGCAAAAATTCTCGCCGCCGACATTCTCATTCTTGGCACGCCGATCTGGATGGGGCAAATGGGCAGCGTGGCAAAGCGTGTCCTCGAACGGATGGACGCGTTCCTGAGCGAAACCGACGACGCCGGCCGCACGCCTGCTTTCGGCAAAATTGCGGTCGCCGCAATCGTCGGCAATGAAGACGGCGCGCATATTGCCAGTGCGCAGATATTTCAGTCGCTGATCGATACCGGTTGGACCGTTCCAGCTGGTGCGTGTTGCTATTGGGTCGGTGAAGCCATGGGCAAAATCGATTTCAAGGATTTGCCCGAGGTGCCCGACAAGGTCGTCGAAACGGCTGCGATGACAGCCTCGAACGCAGCGCATCTGGCGGCGTTGTTGAAAGCGGGTGCCTATCCCGGCATGGTTTAATCGCGCTGTCGCTCGCGCCACCAGATCAGGCCTGCAATCGCAAAGCCCGCCGCGACGCCTGTGACAAGGCCGATTGACGTTTCGCCGTAAAGCCGCCCGACAATGACGCCGGCGGCCGCGCCTAGTGCAATGAAGATGCCGCCCCCGGTCGGATTTTTGGGTGTAGTTGCCATCGGCTGCCTTTGGCACGTCCCGAAATGGAGCGCCACCCCGTCCCGATATGAGACGAGCGTCTCATCATGGTACTTGGTAAAGCAGGGCTTCATCATCGCAACGCGCACCCCAAGCCAAAGCGAAAAACTGGCACGGTATTTGAGTGTCCTTAAGCGGGCAGCAGGGGCGACGGCGTTGAGTTTTTTTCCATTTGTTGCTGACCGGGGGTCAGTAACCGATGCGCAGGCACTGATGGACCGGTTCGGCGATGATGCCGGATCCGAGGCCGCAGCGCTGGCGAACGCCAGTCGTAACCGCGGCAATGTGATGGCGTTCTGCCGCTGGCGCCAGATCGAGCGCATGATCGTGGCACTTGCGCACCCGCAAGCCAAAGGAACTCGCCACTAAACGATTAGTTATGGTCCTTACGACGCATAGTCGGTAGCGAGGGTCCATGAGTTTCCAATATGTGCGGCGTTCGGCGGTTGCGGCAATGACTGCAATGATGCTGGCAACGACGGCACAGGCCCAGACGACGACAGCGGGCGGGTCGCTCGACCCTGAATCGCCGATGGCACCGCTTCCCGATCTCGGTGTCGAATGGCCTGATCTCGACAAGGCCGATCCAAT
>JANODH010000146.1:0-8684 GCA_031412595.1 Sphingomonas sp.
CGCCGGTTGAAAGCGAGCCAGCTGAGTTCACGATTGAAATAACGTGCGGTGTCGGGAAGGGTCGCCATTGGCTGTTCCTACGCGACTGCAACAGCATCGTCGACTGCCAGTACATCACGCGCAAGCGGCACCGTGATGGGGCGGCGATGCGACAGGGCAGCCTCGTCCAGTTTGTCGACAACAGCAATGATCGCATGATGCGTGCGCTCGATCCGGGGCGTGAGAAACGCCACGACTTCACGCGAAACGATGAGGCCGCGCCGTTCGAGCAAGTAGCCTAGCAATCCAGCGATCATTGGTTCGTCCGGATCGCCGAAAGACACGACCGGGGTTGCGCTCAAACGCGAACGTAGATCGGGCAATTCGATTTCCCAGATTGGCGGCGGCGCATTGGCCACAAGCAAAAGTGGCCGGCGCTGTGCCTGCGCTTCGTTCCAAGCATGGAATATCTCGACCTCGTCGCGACTTTCGGCATCGTCGATCAGCCGGGCACCGCAGCGTCGAACGAACAGCCGCCCGAACAAACTGCGCCCCGATTTGCGCGGACCGGTCAGGATCATCGTCGAAACCGGCCAGGTGCCGAAAGCATGCAGACGCTGCACAGCGGCACTGTTTGACGCACTGACAATAAAAGCATTGCTCGCTTCATCTGCCGGCCAGTCAAGCGGCAGAGCAATCTGGCTCATGGCGCAGAAGGTGATGGTGTTGGTGTGGCAGCGCGACGGATGCGGAGCGTACCGCCGCCCTCTTCGACACGGAAACCGCGCGCACTCAGGGCTATGCGAAGGGCGCCGATGTCGCCGTCGAACACCACCTTCATCACCGAAATGCCACCAAGGGCTAAGCTCGATGTATCGACCGATCGCACACCTGCTATTGCGCGTACTGACATTTCGGTAGCCGTCACCGAGCCCACGTCTGGCGTATCGAACTGAACCGTGAAGGTTGCAGTCCCTGATGCGTTAATCGGAGCACTACCGTTTTCGATCGCGTCCAGTTCCCCGTCGCTTGCCGCCGCATCCGAAGCGTTCGCAAGCAAGTCGGATGGATCGATCGGCGTTTCGAATACGAGTGACGGGTCGGGTCTCAGCAGCCCCAGCGCGAGGGCACTCGCAAAAGCCGCGTCCATGCGCCGCACTGCTTCATCGAACATGGCGGGGATCGCATCGCTTGAATCGACGCGCAGCGCAAAAGACGAGATTTCGCGGCTGTCGGGTCCAAACCGAGCAACAAAATGCCCGACGACGGGACCGCCCGGCCACAACCGCTCAAGCCGAGCCTGCGGCACTAGCACATCGGCTGCGCCATATTGATCAAGCAACGACCGCCACCAAACGCGACCGGGGCGAAGCGTCTGGCCGTAGTTGAGCAGCAGGGGATCAGGGCCCGTCCCCGTCGGTCGCACATAATCGATCGGGCTCGATCCCGCGCGAAACCGTGCCCATGCTTTCTGCCACTCAGTCTTGGATTCAAAGACCTGGGCCGTGCCGCCCGACCACTGAACCGGTATAACCAGCAACGGCGCAGAGCGCGAAACATTGCCCGTGACGCCGAGGATCTGGCCTGTGCGGGCGCGGTCGAAGAGCACACCGAGCCTCGCAACATAACGGTTGGGGCCAATCTGTTCGTCATCGACGACGATACCAGCGACGATCGAATCAAGCGCCGAGTCCGAAAGTCCGGGCGCGCCGCCGCTGCTGCCATGCGTTTTCGCCCAGAGCATTTGCCAGCCCTTGCGTTGCGCCAGCCGCCAGCCACCCAGCCGCGCTGCCTCAGCGGACTTTGCCACGACATCGACGCTGATGCCGGTCACTTCGAAACTGCCGGAGGAGTCGAGCGGCGCGACCCCGCGATCGCCGCCATCGATTTGTGCGTAAACGACTGCGCCAAGGCCGATCGCCGCCAAAAACAGCCCAACAGGAAGGAACCAGGATTTCACGCTCGGCCTTTTGACGCGTTGCCCGTGGAAATCCAAGCGTCTTGTCGCTAGGCGCTGTCGGGATGACTGATCGTGCCCCCTATACCTATGCCCAATCGGGCGTTTCCATCGATGCCGGCAATGCGCTCGTGCGGCTCATTGCGCCGCTTGCCAAAGCAACCCGCCGCCCCGGTGCCGACGCCGATCTCGGCGGTTTCGGCGGTTTTTTCGATCTGAAAGCCGCAGGGTTCAACGATCCATTGCTCGTCGCTGCCAATGATGGCGTCGGCACCAAGCTGAAACTCGCCATCGAGCACGACGCGCACGACGGCGTCGGCATCGATCTTGTCGCGATGTGCGTCAACGACTTGATCGTTCAAGGTGCCGAGCCGCTTTTCTTCCTGGACTATTACGCAAGCGGCAAACTCGATACGGCGATTGCCGAGCGCGTTATCGCTGGCATTGCCGAGGGATGCAAAATCGCTGGATGCGCGCTGATCGGCGGTGAAACAGCGGAAATGCCGGGCATGTATGCCCATGGCGATTATGATCTTGCCGGGTTCTGCGTCGGCGCGGTCGAGCGATCGCAGGTGTTAACGGCCGACAAGGTGACCGCTGGCGACGTGATCCTCGGGCTGGCGTCATCGGGCGTGCATTCGAACGGATTTTCTTTGGTGCGGCGACTGGCAGCAGATCGTGGCTGGCGGATGGATCGCCCGGCGCTTTTCGATCAGGATGTCTTGCTGATCGATGCCCTGATGACACCCACGCGGATATACGTGAAATCGCTGCTGCCGCTCGTTCGCGCCGGGCAGATCACGGCAATGGCACATATCACGGGCGGCGGTCTGCTCGAGAACATCCCGCGCGTGCTGCCGGCCGGGCTTCACGCGCAGATCGATGCCAATGCGTGGGGGCAGCCACGGTTGATGGCGTTTCTGCAGGCACAGGGGCAGATCGAGCCCGTCGAGATGGCACGCACGTTCAATTGCGGGATCGGCATGGCAGTGTTCGTGCGCGAAAGCGATGTCGACGCCGTGACGCGGGTGCTTGTCGATGCAGGCGAGGCGGTGTTTCGTATCGGTCATGTCGCGGCGGGTGATAAGGGCTGCACCGTGAAAGGCTCAGTCGAAACCTGGAGCGCGCGCGCGGCATGGTCGGCAACGCATCATGGCTAAAGCGCGGGTGGCCGTTTTCATTTCGGGGCGTGGCTCGAATATGGCGGCGCTGCTTTATTCAGCAAAAGCTGCCGAGTGTCCTTACGAGATCGTGCTCGTTGCGGCGAACGACCCCGATGCTGCCGGACTGATGCTTGCGAAAGCCGAAGGCATCGCGACCTTTGCGCACAGTCACAAAGGCACACCGCGCGCGCAATTCGACGCAATGATGAGTGCCGCCGCGCGCGATCATGGGGCCGAGTATGTTGCGCTGGCCGGTTATATGCGTTTGCTATCGCCCGAATTCGTTGCCGCATGGCAGGATCGGCTGGTCAACATTCACCCCTCGCTCCTCCCAGCTTACAAGGGCCTCGACACGCACGAACGCGCATTGGCCAACGGCGATACCGTTGCGGGATGTTCGGTGCATATCGTGACCGCCGAACTTGATGACGGCCCCGTGCTCGGACAGACCGAGGTTGCGATCCTGCCTGGTGACACGCCCGAAACCTTGGCGGCGCGGGTGCTCATTGCCGAGCATCAGCTTTATCCGCGCATCCTCGGATACTATGTGTCGCGCGAAGCAAGCCCCGAATGGCTCGTCGCCCGCGTCCGCGAGCGCGCGATGGTGCAGCCCGAGGCGCACGAAACGCTGTCGCACGGCATGCCCTGTTTCGGCATCATCGGTGGCAAGAAATTCGCTTATGTCTCGATGGACCACCACGGCGACGGCCGCACCGCGCTGCTCGTCAAGATCAGCGGCGCGGAGGAGCAGGCGATGTTGATCGAAAGCGACCCCGACCGATATTACCGCCCCGCCTATTTCGGCGACGGCTGGGTCGCGATCCGGCTCGATCTGGGCGACACCGACTGGGACCATATCAGCGAGTGGCTGAGCAAAAGCTGGCGCGCAGTGGCACCGAGGAAGCTGATGCGAATGATGGATGTGGCGGGGGAGTTTTGAGCTACCCCATCCTCGTCACCCCGGCCTCCGAGCCGGGGTTTGGCTTTCTTGGTCAAGCACAGCAGCAAAGGTAGCCTAACCCCGGATCAAGTCCGGGGTGACGATTTCCTTATTTACCCAACAATTTCTTCCGGCTTGAAGAAATAGGCGATCTCAATCGCCGCATTCTCGTCGCTGTCCGAACCATGCACCGAGTTCGCTTCGATCGATTCAGCCAGTTCCTTGCGGATCGTGCCGGGTTCGGCGTTGGCGGGGTTGGTGGCGCCCATGATGTCGCGGTTGCGCTGCATTGCGTTTTCGCCTTCGAGCACTTGCACGACGACGGGGCCGGAGATCATGAAGTTGACGAGTTCACCAAAAAATGGTCGCTCGCGGTGGACGGCGTAAAAGCCTTCGGCCTGTTCGCGCGTCATGTGGATGCGCTTCGACGCGACGACGCGCAGGCCCGCTTCCTCAAGCATTTTGGTGACAGCACCCGTCAGGTTGCGGCGGGTGGCGTCGGGCTTGATAATCGAAAAGGTGCGTGTCGCGGCCATGACGGTCGTAACTCCATGAAGTTGGTGTGATTGAATTGCCGCGCCTTTAGCGAGGTCGCGCCACAACCTCAACCCGTCATCCCAGCGAACGCTGGGATCTCAGGCGGGTCGAGCGCACCCGTTCGTCATTAGACCCCAGCTTGCGCTGGGATGACGGCTATTTTTCGAAGTTATCGGCCACGAACCGGTCGAGCAGGCGCACGCCATAGCCGGTCGCGCCTTTGTCCCACACTGCGCCGGGTTTCGATGCCCAGACCATGCCGGCAATGTCGAGATGCGCCCATTTGACGCCCTCATCGACGAAGCGTTGCAGGAATTGCGCCGCCGTGATCGAACCTGCCTCGCGTGGCCCCACGTTTTTCATATCGGCAATGGGGCTGTCGATCAGCTTGTTGTACGCATCGCCCAACGGGAAGCGCCAAAGCGGATCGCCAGCCGATGCAGCCGCCGCCGACAACTGCGCTGCTAGTCCATCGTCATTCGAAAACATGCCACCATATTCGTGCCCGAGCGCAACGATCATTGCGCCGGTCAGCGTGGCAAGATCGATCATCACTTTAGGCGCATATTTGCGCTGCACCCATGTCATGGCATCGCATAGAACGAGCCGTCCTTCGGCATCGGTGTTGATCACTTCGATCGTCTGGCCCGACATCGACGTGACGACGTCACCGGGACGCTGCGCATTGCCATCGGGCATGTTTTCGACAAGCGCACAAACGCCGACGACGTGCGCCTTGGCTTTGCGGCCCGCGAGTGCCTTCATGGCGCCGACGACAGCGCCGGCGCCGCCCATGTCCCACTTCATGTCTTCCATGCCGCCGGGGGGCTTCAGCGATATGCCGCCGGTATCGAACGTCACGCCCTTGCCGACGAACACCACGGGCGTCTTGGTTTCGCCGCCGGTCCCGTCCCACCGCATGCACAATATGCGCGAGGGGCGTGCCGATCCCTGCCCCACCCCGAGCAACGATCCCATGCCCAGCGTGCGCATCGCATCATCATCGAGCACTTCGATTTCGACGCCGAGCTCGCTCAGATGCTGTGCGCGCTCAACAAAGCTTTCGGGATAAATGATGTTGGCGGGCTCGCTCACCAGCTCGCGCGTCAACGAAATGCCCGCAATGATTGCTTGTGCGCGGCCCCATGCTGCCGCTGCGCCTGAATCCGTCGTCACGATCGAAATATCCTCGAGCGTGGGCTTCTGCTTCACCGTCAGCTTGGTCCGATACCGATCATGCCGCCAACCGCGCAGCACAACGCCGGTCGCCAAACGAGCAACGCTTGTCGCATCGGCACCGGCGGCATCGATCAGGAGTTGCGTTTCGCCGGAGGTGAGCAATTTAGCCGTCAGAGCGCCGCCTGCTTTTTCATATTCCTCGACCGAACCACTGCCGATGCCGACGAGCAGCACGCGCCGCGCGTTATCGCCCTCGGCATACACATGCTCGACAACACTTCCCGCCTCGCCTTCGAATCGACCGAGCTTTGCTGCGGCACCCAACCGATCAGCTTGAGGCAGCGGGGCATTTTTCGCGACCAATAGGGCAAGCGAACTGAAATCTGCGGGACGACTGGGCAGCAGTGAAACGTGCATTACTAAACTTCCAATAGGACTCGGGAACCATCTCGCTGTTAGCGGGGCCTGCCGCAATGCGCAAAAGCGGTGATTGAAGTGCGCGCGCCCGTGCGATAGGCAGCCAGCCGATCGCAACAGAATGAATTGCGATCGAGTAATGGTGATCGACGACAAGGAAGCCGCGTGGTGCGCAATGCGATAATCCTGCTGGCTTCGGTATCGGGCGCTGTGTTTTGGCCTGGGACCGTTCATGCGCAGGCCGCCGGAGTCGAGGCTGCTTCGGAGCAGATCGACTTCACAGCAGATAGTATCAGTTACGAAAACGACGCAGACATCGTCACTGCATCCGGCGATGTCCGCATGGTCCGCAACCTCGATCGCGTGCGCGCTGATAAAATCGTCTGGAACCGCAAGACCGGCCAGGTTCGCGCCGAAGGCAATGTTTCCGCGATCAGCGCAAACGGTGATACGGTTTATGGCGATGTTGCCATCCTTGAAGACACGCTGAAGGACGGCGTCGTCGAAAATCTGCTGCTCGTTCTGGCGGATGGCGCTCGCTTGGCGGCACGCAACAGCAAGCGCGTAAACGAGGTAACGACCCTCACAGATGCAGCTTATTCGCCCTGCCCTGTTGTCGACAGCGATAATTGTCCACGCAAACCGAGCTGGCAAATTTCCGCCGTCAAAATCATTCATGACCCTCTGCGCAAAGAAATCGTTTTCAAGAATGCGCGGCTCGAACTCTTTGGCGTGCCATTGTTCGTCGTGCCGACTTTGTCTCAGCCACTCGGGACAGACGGGCGCGGCGGTTTTCTGATCCCAGCGCTGCAATACACGCGCACCAACGGGCTTGAGGTTGAGCTGCCTTATTATTTGCGGATTGGGTCCAACCGCGATCTCACCATCACGCCGCATGTCTATTCAGCGGCCCTGCCGGCCGTCGAAGCAAAATATCGCGCGCTCACTGAACACGGCGCATACCAGATCAGCGGGTTTGCAACCTACAGCTCGCGCATTCCGATTGCGACGACCACCACCGCCTCGCAGCGCGCGTTCCGCGGCTATTTTGACGCCAGTGGTCGCTTTCAGCTCGATCCGCAGTGGAGCATCAGCGGGTCGATCCGCCGTGCGACTGACAGGACATTTCTGCGCCGCTATGACATTTCGCGCGACGATCGGTTGCGTTCGACAGTAAAAATCGAACGAATAGACGCAAAGAGCTATTTCTCGCTGACCGGCTGGTCGATCCAAACGTTGCGAACCGGCGACCCACAGGGGCAGATCCCGGTCGCGTTGCCCGAAGTCAATTATCGCCGCCGATTTGCCGATCCGCTACTCGGTGGGAATTTCGACCTCCAGCTCAATACACTCGCATTGGGACGTTCGGCGGGGCAGGACACGCAGCGCGCTTTTGCTGGCGTGCGATGGGATCTGCGTAAATTAACAGCGCTTGGTCAGGAAGTAATGCTGACCGCTTACGGCCGCGGCGATATTTATCATAGTGACGAAAACCTGCTGACGACGACAGCGCTTTATCGCGGCAAAAGCGGCTATCAGGCGCGCGGCATCGCGGCGCTCGCTGGGGAAGTGCGCTGGCCATTCATCGGCCTCGCCTTCGGGGGCACGCAGCGGATAACACCCCGCGTGCAAATCGTTGCTTCGCCCGCGACGCGTAATCTCGACATACCGAACGAGGATGCTCGCGCCGTCGATCTGGAAGACAGCAATCTTTTCGCGCTCAATCGGTTCCCCGGCTATGACCGGTGGGAAGACGGCACGCGACTGACATACGGGCTCGACTATGCTTTCGACGCGCCAGGCTGGGCAGTGACCGCCAATATCGGGCAAAGTTATCGCCTGACAAATATCGACACGCTGCTGCCAGACGGCACTGGCTTGAACAACAAAGTATCCGACTTTGTGGGCCGCACCACAGTCCGTTATCGCGACATCGTCAGCGCGAGCTATCGTTTTCGTTTGGACAAGGACAATCTGACACCGCGGCGGCAGGAATTCGATGCGACAATCGGCAATCGATCGACTTACGCGACGCTTGGCTATCTGCGGCTCAACCGCAACATCGGCCCTGAACTCGAGGATTTGCGTGATCGCGAGGAAATCCGTCTCGGTGGTCGGCTGCAAGTGTCGAAATTTGTATCCGTGTTCGGGTCTGCCGTCGTCGATCTGACCGATCGGGCAGAAGACCCGACGTCTTCGGCGGATGGCTACGAACCGATCCGCCATCGTCTCGGCATTGCTTATACGGACGAATGCCTCGACATTGGCCTTACGTGGCGGCGTGACTATGACACGACAGGGGATGCACGTGCCGGCAACTCCTATTTGCTGAGGCTGGTATTCCGTGGGCTGGGTCGCTAAGCCTGCGTTCACCATCGCATAGGCAAAAAGCCGGCACGGTTAATTCAAGGACTTTTCGACGCGTGAACATCCGATTGAAAGGCATTGCCACCGCTAGCGCACTGGCGCTGGTTGCGGCTACCGGGTTCGCCCAAACGGTTTCAGAACAAGC
>JANODH010000147.1:0-2651 GCA_031412595.1 Sphingomonas sp.
CGTCGCGGACACCCATCAACTTGGCTTTGGCGCGCGCGGGTTCGAGTTCCTCACCTTGCCCCAAATCTGCAGTGAACGTGACCACTTCGCAGCCATAAGTCTGTTGCAGCCACTTCAGGATAACACTGGTGTCGAGCCCACCCGAATAAGCCAGAACGATCTTTTTGATGTCAGTCTTGTTCGTTGCTGGCACGCGGCAATTCCTTCGATTCGTCGCGTGCCTCTTAGGCAAGCCCAATCCGCGAAGGAAGATAGCGAGGTCGATCGACACTGCACCCCATTCAACGGCTATACAGGTTTCACGCGATAATTTCGCAACCTCAACGAATCGGAGCCATGCAAATGTCTAAGAAAGCGATTTTGATCGGCAGTGCAGCCGCAATTGTCCTTGCCGTTCCCGCAATCGCGCAAATGGCCAAGCCCGACCGTCCGGCGCAAACGCGCGCCGCTGCCGAAGCCAAAGTGCGCACCTATTTTGCAAAAATCGATGCTGATCAGGATGGTTTTGTAACCGCGCAGGAAATGAGCGCTATTCGCGCTCAGGCGAAAGACAAGCGGTTCGAACGCCTCGACACCGATGACAATGGGTCGATCAGCCGCACCGAATTCGAAAATGCAGACGTCCGAAATCGTCGCGGCGGCCGCGCTGCCATGCGGATGGGCGGCATGAACGGGCGTTTGATGATGCTGGCCGATTCAGACCGCGATGGCCGCGTTGCGCTGAACGAAGCAGTGACGGGTGCTATGACCATGTTCGACCGTGCCGATGCCGACAAAGACGGAACATTGACGATGGAAGAACGTCGCGACGCGCGTCAGGCAATGCGGAACGCGTGGCGGGCCAGAACGGCGAGCTAACCCATGATTCCGAGCAGCAGGAGCAAAAGCAGGAAAGTGACAAGGACAATGCTTCCGAATGCGGTCAGTGCCATGGTCCGCAAGATGGCACTGACCCTACGGATCGCGTAAGCTCCGCGAAGTTGATGATACATATGGACCGGCGGGATCACAGCGGCAGCAACGGGAACGAGCGGATCAGGCACACCGACAGTGCCCGCAGCCGTCAATGCGATCAGCACAAACAGCATAAACGTCAGTGAATAGGTGACGAAGACGGCATGGTCATAAATCTTGAACGCGGGGCGCCAGAAAAATAAGAGCCACAGGAACGGGACCGACAGCGGAATCAGTGCCCAGCTATACTTGTAAGCACCGGTCTGGAGCTTGTAGATCAGCAGGTTTGGATTCTTACTGGCCTTTTCAACTGCAGCATCGAGTTGTGGCCATCCCGTTTTTACGCCCTCGATCGCATCGCCCGCAGGACCAGCTTTAATCCGTTTCGATATTGCCAAGCCCTGTTGGAAATCGCGCAGGTCAGAAGCTTTCTTTTTGAGCGACGTGGTGTCTGTGCCGGCTTCTTCTGCCGCTGCAATCTGGGCATCGAGCGCAATGCGCTCGGCTTCGACCTGCGCTTCGGCTTGGGGAATATCCCTTTCGGCGGTCGCGGCGTGGAGCTTGATATTCGCGTCAATGTCCGGCGTGGACATGTCTCCCGCCATCCCGCCGATGACGGCAAAACTCAAAAAGACCGCAAACAAGAAAAGCGCCAGCGGCGAGACGAATTTTGCCCGCTCGCCGTGGATATAGCGCCGCGTCAGTTCGCCGGGCCGCAACACAAGCATCGGCAACGTCGTCCACACCTTGCCTTCG
Organism: Sphingomonas sp.; assembly: GCA_031412595.1. GTDB lineage: Bacteria > Pseudomonadota > Alphaproteobacteria > Sphingomonadales > Sphingomonadaceae > Sphingomonas_O. Next base: position 1,711 of record JANODH010000147.1, read on the forward strand.
AAATGGAAAACACCGTGCAGCAAATCATGCCCGTAAGCGCGCAGCGTGCGGTGGACCACGGCCTTTTGGCCGCACGCGTGGCAATATGGGCCGACAATGAGCGCGCCGCAATTGAGGCAAGCGCCGCGTCCCATGGCCGACACTTCGCCATGGCCGGGTTCAACCGTGCGACCGACGACTGTCCCGGTCAGCGTGTCGCCTGCTGCTTCCAACTCTACTGACACTCACCGCCCCCGCAATTTGTCCTCCGCCAAGGCCATATAATCACGCGTGATCGGCAGTGTGTCCCTCCTTCGCGCATATTGCACCTGGAAATTGCACATCGACCCGCTTTCGAACGACGCCGCTGCACCCGCGAGATAGAACTGCCACATGCGGTAAAAGCGCGCGTCGTAAAGTGCTTCGATTTCCGCGCGGTGCTCGACAACGCGCCGATACCATTCGCGCAGCGTATAGGCGTAGTGGAGGCGTAGCGTTTCGACATCGGTCGCAATCAGCGACGCTTTCTCGCTTGCTGCGATGATTTCGCTCAGCGAAGGCGAATAGCCGCCGGGGAAAATATATTTTGCGGTCCAGCCGTCGGTTACGCCCGGTGTGCCCATCCGCCCGATCGTGTGAAGCAGCATGATACCGTCATCGGTTAGGAGATTGCGGCATTTTCTGAAAAACGCCGCATAGCTCGCGGGACCGACATGTTCGAACATGCCGACCGAAACGATGCGGTCGAAATGACCAGTGACGTCGCGATAATCGATCAGTTCGAACGTTACGTGGTCGGCGACACCTGCCGCCACGGCGCGCTGTCGGGCGACCTTGAGCTGCTCTTCACTGAGCGTGATGCCGAGGACATCGACATCGGCCACCCGGTTCAAAAACAGTGCCATCCCGCCCCAGCCGCACCCGATATCGAGCACCCGCTGCCCCGGATGCAGCGCGAGTTT
>JANODH010000148.1:0-22348 GCA_031412595.1 Sphingomonas sp.
ACGTCGGCATAGCGCGCCTGAAACATCGAACGATCGACATTGGCATCCATCGTCTCGCGGACTTCGGCGTTAGTCGGCCAGAGATCTTTCAGGTAAACATCGTGACCGTCGGTCGCCTGCCCGATCGGCGTTGTCGTAAAGTCTTCGGTCACGGTTCCTTTCAGCGCATAAGCGACCACGAGCGGCGGCGATGCGAGGAAATTGGCGCGGACGTCGGGCGAAACGCGGCCTTCGAAATTGCGATTGCCCGAAAGGACCGAAGCCGCAACAATGTCATTGCCGTTGATCGCTTTGCTGATCGGTTCCGCCAAAGGACCGGAATTGCCGATGCAGGTCGTGCAGCCATAGCCGACGAGATTGAAGCCGAGTGCATCGAGATGCGATTGCAGCCCGGCCTTCACCAGATAATCGGTCACGACTTGCGATCCCGGTGCTAGCGAGGTCTTGACCCACGGTTTGGGCTTCAGGCCGAGTTCGTTGGCCTTTTTAGCGACCAGTCCCGCCGCAACAAGGACACTGGGGTTCGACGTGTTGGTGCAACTGGTGATCGCAGCGATGACGACGTCGCCGTCGCCGATGTCATGATCCTTGCCTTCGACCGGCACGCGCTTGAACCCGTCATGTTTGTAAACCGCCGACAGATCACTGTTGAACACGTCATCGACGTGCGTAAGCGCGACTTTGTCCTGCGGGCGCTTGGGGCCAGCGAGCGAAGGCACTACACTCGCCATGTCGAGCTCGAGCGTCGATGTGAACACCGGATCGGGCGCGTCGGCAAAGCGCCAAAGACCCTGTGCTTTGGCATAAGCTTCGGTCAATGCGATCTGTGCTTCTTCGCGGCCCGTGAGGCGCATATAGTCGAGTGTCTTTTCATCAATGCCGAAAAAGCCGCAGGTCGCCCCATATTCGGGCGCCATGTTGGCAAGCGTCGCGCGGTCGGCAAGGCTGAGCGCATCGAGGCCGGGACCATAATATTCGACAAAGCGGCCGACGACGCCGTGGGCGCGCAGCATCTGCGTGGCGGTCAGCACGAGGTCGGTCGCGGTAATCCCCTCGCCCATCGCGCCGGTCAGCTTGAAGCCGACGACTTCGGGGATCAGCATCGAAACCGGCTGGCCGAGCATGGCGGCTTCGGCTTCGATCCCGCCGACGCCCCAGCCGAGGACGCCCAGACCGTTGATCATCGTCGTATGGCTGTCGGTGCCCACGCAGGTGTCGGGATAGGCAATCGTCGCGCCCGAGGGATCCTGCGACGTCCAGACGGCTTGCGCGATATTCTCCAGATTGACCTGATGGCAAATGCCGGTGCCGGGCGGGACAGCGTTGAAATTGTCGAGGCTTTTCGAACCCCATTTCAAGAAGTCGTAGCGCTCGGCATTGCGGTGATATTCGATTTCGACATTCTGTTCGAACGCGCGTGGGTGGCCGAATTCGTCGACCATCACCGAATGATCGATCACGAGATGGACCGGCACGAGCGGATTGATTTTCGAGGTGTCACCGCCGAGCTTTGCAATTGCATCGCGCATCGCCGCCAGATCGACGACGCAGGGAACGCCGGTAAAATCCTGGAGCAGAACGCGCGCGGGGCGATATTGAATTTCGCGTTCTGGCGCGTTCGGATTCTGTTGCCAGTCGATCAGCGCCTGAATGTCGGCGACCGACACCGTAAACCCGCCGTCTTCGAACCGAAGAAGATTTTCGAGCAGAACTTTCATGCTGAACGGCAAACGCGACACGTCACCAAGTTTCGCGGCGGCCTTTGCAAGGCTGTAATAGTTTACGGTCTGGCCACCTGCTTCGAGCGTGGAACGTGTCGCGAGTGTGTCATGTCCGACGGCAGTCATGGGCCAGTCCTTCGTAAAGATATGATGCGGTGCAGCACCCCTTAACAAGCGAGGCGCGAAAGGAAAGCCGCGAGCGTGCGACTTGCGCCGTTTCGGTCGGGCAGGCATGAGCGCGGATATGGCAGATATGAACATTCGTCGCTCTGGTTCCGCGCTCAATTCTCTCATGGCGCGAGGCGCGTCTTTTCTTGGTAGTGAAACCGCTATCATGTGTGGCGCGATGTCGTGGATCAGTGATCGGCATCTTGTTTCTGCGATTTCCAATGCAGGCGGCTTCGGCCTGATTGCTTGCGGCGCAATGACGCCCGAGCTGCTCGATACCGAGATCGCCGAAACGAAAAAGCGCACCGGCAAGCCGTTTGGCGTGAATCTGATCACGATGCACCCAATGCTGATGGAACTTATCGCCGTGTGTGCGAGGCATAAAGTCACGCATATCGTTCTTGCCGGGGGCCTGCCACCATCAGGGAGCCTCGATGCGATCAAGGCATCGGGCGCCAAGGTTATATGCTTTGCCCCGGCGCTGAGCCTTGCCAAGAAACTGATCCGTTCCGGCGTCGATGCGCTGGTTATCGAAGGCATGGAAGCCGGCGGGCATATCGGCCCTGTGTCGACATCAGTGCTTGCGCAGGAAATCCTGCCCGAAGTCGCCGATCAGGTGCCTGTTTTCGTCGCCGGCGGGATCGGGCGCGGCGAAGCAATTGCTGCCTATCTCGAAATGGGTGCGGCTGGCGTCCAACTGGGCACGCGCTTTGCCTGCGCCACTGAAAGCATTGCACATCCCAATTTCAAGAAAGCCTTCTTCCGTGCGTCGGCACGCGATGCCATCGCGAGTGTTCAGATCGACCCGCGCTTGCCGGTCATCCCCGTCCGTGCCCTCAAAAATGCAGGCACGGAGCTTTTCACGACCAAACAACTGGAAGTCGCTCGCGCGCTCGACGAAGGCGGGCTGCCGATGCTCGAAGCACAATTGCAGATTGAGCATTACTGGGCGGGCGCATTGCGACGGGCTGTTGTTGACGGCGATGTCGAGAACGGATCGCTAATGGCCGGACAGTCGGTTGGCATGGTCACGCGTGAAGAACCAGTGGCCGAAATTATCGCCAGCCTCGTGACTCAGGCCGACGCCGCGTTAACCGCACGAGTCCAGATTTGATACATTCGCAAGCGAAACGAATCGATTGTGTAATAGTTACCGAATCGTTAAACAGGAGATCGGAGAGGTCGCACGCTTGCAACGTCAGGTTCCTTCTTCTTGTCTCATAGGGGTTTATCATGCGTAAATTTATTCTGGCTGCTGCAGCGTTCGCGCTGACGAGCCCCGTCGTTGCGGTTGCAGCGCCTACCGTAGCTGTTAACTTTGGATCGTCGACACCGACCGTCGCGACGAACAACAACTTCAAAACCCAGCTGGCAGGCCTTGGTTACACGAACTACACCACCATGGGCGCGTCGCTGTTCTTGAGCGGTCCGGCATCGATCACCTTTTACTTTCTCGGCAGTGAGAGCGGTTTCAATAACCGTTTTTCGACAGGCTCGATCGGCCTGACCGAAAATACAGCTTTGTCGAACAATTTTGCTGCGCCAATCTTGATCGGTTCGGCAGTTTATGGCGGCGGATCGCTTTCCGGCTTGCTGAACTTCACCAGCTTGAGTGCCGGTGGCGTTGCTGCAACCGTCGGACAGGATGGCTTCGGCATTTTCTTGAAGCCCGGCCAGGTCAATGGCGCTGGTGTTACCGAATTTATCATCGGCTATGATGATTTCATTCGTGGCGCTGACGATAATCACGACGATTTCTTGGTCCGCGCCGTCGTTTCGGTTCCTGAGCCAGGAACATGGGCAATGCTTTTGGCAGGCTTCGGTATCGTCGGCTCGCTTCTGCGCCGCCGTCGGAGCAACGGTGTGACCGTTCTCGCCTAACTTCGCCTAATTCGGCATCTGAAAGGCTTCCAATCGGATAACCGGTTGGAAGCCTTTCTTGCATCTGATAGCGCTGCATTCATGCCAAGTGCCGCTGCTTCTGCCCGTGAAATTTTAACGCGTCTTCACGAAGTCATGGCCGCGCGAACCGGCGCGCAGGCCAAGCTCAATCAAGTTACCGGCATAATTGCCGAAGCGCTGAAAAGTGAAGTCTGCTCGATCTATCTTTTGCGCGATGGCGTCCTCGAACTATACGCAACGCGCGGACTGAAACAGGAAGCGGTTCACGTTACCAAATTGGCGCTTGGCGAAGGACTTGTCGGCACGATTGCAGCCAATGTCGAGACGATGAATCTCGACGAAGCAACATCGCACCCCGATTTTGCTTACAAGCCCGAAACCGGCGAGGAATTATTCCATTCCTTCGCCGGCGTGCCCATCGTCCGTCAGGAAGCCGCCGTTGGCGTGCTTTGCATCCAGCATGCCGAACCGCGCCGATACGAAGAAGTCGAGATCGAAGCACTGCAAACCGTCGCAATGGTGCTTTCCGAGCTCATCGCAAACGCTGGCCTTGTCGATGAACGGCGGCGCGATGGTGACCGTGTTCAGACGGCTCAGGGCATCCGGCTCGGCGGACTGAAGCTGGTCGAAGGCATGGCCCGCGGGCATGCCGTTTATCACCAGCCACGCATCGTTATCGAACACACCGTCGCCGAAGACACCGAAGCCGAGCGCCACCGCGTCTATTCGGCTTTCGACAAGATGCGCGAGCAAATCGACCGGATGTCGGCGCAAGCCGAATTCGGCGTCGACGGCGAAACGCGCGAGATCATCGATACCTACAAAATGTTCGCTTATGACGAAGGCTGGGGGCGGCGGATCAACGAAGCGATCGACAGCGGGCTAACGGCCGAAGCTGCGATCGAGCGCGTCCAGCAACGCACGCGGATGCGGATGCGCCAGATCGACGATCCGCTGCTTGCCGACCGGATGCACGATCTGGAGGATCTGGCCAACCGGCTGTTGCGCATCGTTTCGGGCCAGTTGGGCACGGCCGCGCAAGCCGGCTTGCGGCAGGACACGATTCTGATCGCGCGCAACCTCGGGCCCGCCGAACTGCTCGAATATGACCGGCGGCGGTTGAAGGGCGTCATTCTCGAGGAAGGATCATTAACCGCCCACGTCACGATCGTAGCGCGCGCCATGGGTGTTCCGGTGCTTGGTCGCGTGCGCGATGTGCGCCGGATGGTGGCCGATGGCGATGCGCTCCTGCTCGACGGCACCGAGGGTTCGGTCATCGTCCGCCCCAGCCAGCCGATGGACGAAGCATTCGAGTCCAAACTTCAGATCGGCCAGAAGCGCCGCGCGAGTTTCGCGGCGCTGCGCGACCAACCGTCGGTGACCAAAGACGGCGTGCGCATCCAGCTGATGGTTAATGCCGGGCTGCGCGACGATGTTGCGGCGCTCGACGTAACTGGCGCTGACGGGATCGGTCTTTTTCGCACCGAGTTTCAATTTCTTGTTTCCGCCACCCTGCCCCAACGCGCACAGCAGCAGCGACTTTACCGCGATGTACTTGATGCAGCGGGCGAACGGCCCGTGATTTTTCGCACAGTCGATATCGGGGGTGATAAAGCGCTGCCCTATCTTCGCACATCGGACGAGCAGGATGGCGAGGAAAACCCCGCAATGGGCTGGCGCGCGCTGCGGGTCGCGCTCGATCGCGACGGGCTGATGAAAGTTCAGGCGCGTGCACTGTTAGAAGCAGCCGTCGGGCGAACGCTGAGCGTCATGTTTCCGATGGTCAGCGAACCTTGGGAGTTCGACGAAGCCAAAGCGTTGTTCGAGAGGCAGCGAAAATGGCTGAGTGCGCGCGGAAAGCGATTGCCAACAGCCGTGCGCTACGGCGCAATGCTCGAAGTGCCGGCGCTTGCCGAAATGCTCGATATGCTGCTGCCCAATCTCGACTTCCTGTCGATCGGAACGAACGATCTTACGCAATTCATGTTTGCCGCGGATCGCGCCAACCCGAAACTTGCCGAACGGTATGATTGGCTTAGCCCCGCGATCCTGCGCTTTCTGGCGCGGATCGTGCGCGAGACAACGTCGCACAACATCCCGGTCGGCGTATGCGGGGAAATGGGCGGTCGGCCACTCGAAGCCATGGCGCTTATCGGGCTCGGCATCGATCGATTATCGATCACGCCGGCTGCCGTCGGCCCAGTAAAGGCAATGATCCTGTCGCTCGACGCTGGCGCGCTGCGTGCGGCGATGCAGGGAATGCTGACCGCCAAGTGCCGCAATCTGCGCGCGCCGCTGATCGAATGGGCTGCGCAAAACCAGGTCGAAATCGCCTGAGCAATGGAGAAAAATTGCAAGCGAGGCGTTGAGTTGACAGCACCCCTTGCGATTTGAGACAACGGCATACCGTCGGGTGGTTGCGTGAAGGCGGGGAGAACGAAAACATGGTCGAAGCCGAACTGCCGGAACCCGGCCTGTTCCCGCAAAGCGTGGGCGAGCGGTTGCGCGTTTCGCGCGAGGCAGCGGGGCTCGACCTGAGTGATGTCGGCACGAAAACCCGCATTCCGCTGCGTCATCTCGAAGCGATCGAGCGCAGCGATTATGCTGCATTGCCGTCGCCCACTTATGCAGTCGGCTTTGCGCGGTCCTACGCTCGCGCCATCGGGGTCGACGATGCGCCACTGATTACGCAACTTCGCGCCGAACTCGGCCGCACTGATCCGATGGCACGAGGCGACGTGCCGAACGATCTCACCGATCCTGCACGCGTTCCGAGCCGCCTGCTGGCATGGACCGCTGCTGTTCTCGCGCTTGCGCTGGCCATCGGCTATTGGACCTGGCGTGCTAATTATTGGGGCCCCGATGCCGTAACGCCACTGCCGAGCGAAGCGCCTGCTGCGCCGGTCATTGCAACGACGGACGCGCCGCCGCCGGATGCGCAAGCAACTGGCGCGCTGGCGACTGGCCCAGCGACCGGTGAAGTCGTGCTCACGGCGACGGCACCGGTTTGGTTACGCATTTACGACGCGACCAAAGCCAAATTGCTCGAAAAAGAAATGGCGATCGGTGAACGCTATGTCGTACCCAGTGATGCAAACAATCCGATGATCCTGACTGGCCGACCCGATGGTCTGAAGGTCACGGTTGGTGGTCGAGAGGTGGCACCACTCGGTACGGCGGAAAGGCCGATCAGGGACGTCGGCATCAGTGCCGCAGCGCTTGCCTCGCGCCCGGCCGCAACGGCAGCGCCATCAGCTGTCGCGCCTGCAGTTTCACGACCCGGATTATGATTTTGAACAGGCGGGGACGACTTATGTTATTGAAATCGGCTATTACAACGCTGTTTGCGAGTGTTTCGCTGTGTGGCGTCGCAATTGCCCAGACGCAGACAATCGACCTTCGCGTGGGCAAGCTCGAGAAAGAGATGAAGGCCGTGCAGCGCACTGTGTTTCCGCAAGGCGTTCCGGTGCAGCCCGAAAGCGGCGCAACAGTCCCGGCCGTTGCTGCTGGCGCTCCCGCTACGGCGCCGATCGCTGATCTGACCGCGCGGGTGGATGCACTCGAAAAGTCACTGGCAGCACTTACCGGGCAAGTCGAGCAACTGCAATTTGCTAACCGGCAGCAAGACGAAGCGATCAAGCGCATCGACGCCGCAATGAAACCCACTCCTGCACCAGAAACCGCATCCGTCCCCGAACCGTCAATGACAACGAAAGCAGCGCCGCCGGTCCAGTCTGCGACAAGTGCAAACACGAAACCGCCTGTTGCCGCGACAAGGCCCGATGCCGCACGAAAAGCGGCGATTGCAGCCGTCGAGATTCCTGCGACCGGCGACGCAGCTGAGGACGCCTATAGCTATGGATTTCGGCTCTACACGGCCAAGCTTTTTCCCGAGGCGCAAACCAAGCTGAAAGAATTCGTCGCCAAATACCCAGCCCACAGGCGCGCCAGCTATGCGCAAAACCTGCTCGGGCGCGCCTATTTCGACGAAGGAAAGCCGGCGCTGGCCAGCGTTGCCTTTTACGATAATTACCAAAAGATGCCGAAAGGTGAGCGCGCGCCGGAAAGCCTTTACTGGCTCGGGCAGTCGCTCACCAAGCTGAAGAAACTGCCCGATGCGTGCAAGGTCTATGTCGAGCTCGATGAAGTTTATGGCAGCAAGCTGAGTGCCGACCTTGCAGCGCGCGCAAAAAAGGGACGCGCCGACGCGAAATGCACTGCCTGATGCGCTTGTCGCGCGTTTTACGCACGACGTAGCGCGACTGATCGGCGCGGCCGACGCGGGGCGGATCGGTTTGGCCGTTTCAGGCGGACCTGACAGTCTAGCGCTATTATTGCTGGCGAGTGCAGCCTTTCCAGATCGTGTCGAGGCTGCAACAGTCGACCATCGGTTGCGGGCCGCTTCGGCTGATGAGGCCGCATTCGTCGGGGATATTTGCGTCGCGCGCGGGGTCGTCCACACAACCTTGGCACTCGATCCTCTGCCCCATGGTAATGTTCCAGCGACTGCGCGGGCCGCTCGTTATGCAGCGCTCAAGCAATGGGCCGATGCGCGTGACATTATCTGGATCATGACGGGCCATCATGCCGATGATCAGCGCGAGACAATGATCATGCGGCTTAATCGCGGCTCAGGCATTTCGGGCCTGTGCGCTGTGCGTGCTCATCAGGGGCGCATCGTGCGGCCCTTATTGCGCTGGCGGCAACGCGAACTCGCAAAACTTGTTGCAGAGGCAGGCATTGTTGCCGTCGATGATCCGGCCAATCATGACGACCGCTTTGATCGGGCACGACTGCGAAAATCATTGCATGATGTCGATTGGCTAGACCCGCTTGCCATGACGCTCAGCGCAGAAGCGCTGGCGCAAGCAGATGACGCGCTCGATTGGTCGGTCGACACGCTTGAAGCAGCCCATATTGGTGCGGATGCGCATGGCGTGGTCTTGGCATGCGACAGTGAGGCGATCCCGCCCGAACTCCTGCGCCGTTTGGTTTTGCGATGTCTGCGTCGCGTCGATCCGGCATGCGACCCGCGGGGTGTTGCGCTTACGCGTTTGATCACGACGCTCCAAGCGGGCCGGACAGCAATGCTGGGCGCGGTCGTCGCGCGCGGCGGCAGCGATTGGCATTTCAGCGCGGCCCCACCCCGCCGACCGACAATTTCGCAATGAATCTGATGGCCGTTCCATTGTCATTAAGGCGAATCGGCCTATTTATATTTCTGAAAGCGAGACAGTTATGAACGACGACAAGACACCGAACGGTAATCCGTGGATGAAGAGCCTGCTGATCTGGGTCGGCATTCTTGCGGCGCTTGCTGTTTTCGTGTCGATGTTCGACGGTCGCAAAACGACGGCCATCGCTGGCAACGGCATCGCTTATTCCGATTTCATCGCTAAGGTCGATGAAGGTTCGGTCAAGGATGTGAAGATTTCGGGCGAAGTCGTTTCGGGCACATTGTCCAATGGCGAAGCATTCCGCACTTACCGTCCCAATGACCCGCAGTTGGTCGATCGACTTGCAAAAGCGAATGTGAAATTCTCGGCCGAGCCCGAGGAAACCGCTTCGATCTGGATGCTTCTTCTTTATCAAGCGCTCCCGTTCGTCCTGATGATCGGTCTCGCAATTTTCGTGATGCGCCAAATGCAGAAGAATGCTGGTGGCGGTGCCATGGGCTTTGGCAAGTCACGCGCAAAAATGCTGACGGCGAAAGAAGGCAAAGTCACGTTTGATGACGTCGCCGGAATCGACGAAGCCCGCGAAGAACTTCAGGAAATCGTCGATTTCTTGAAGGACCCGACGAAGTTTGCGCGCCTCGGTGGCAAGATCCCGAAGGGTGCCCTGCTGGTTGGTTCGCCAGGTACGGGTAAGACACTGCTTGCGCGTGCGATTGCAGGTGAAGCGGGTGTGCCGTTCTTCACGATTTCAGGGTCGGACTTTGTTGAAATGTTCGTCGGTGTCGGTGCCAGCCGCGTGCGCGACATGTTTACCGAAGCGAAGAAAAATGCGCCGTGCATCGTATTCATCGATGAAATCGACGCCGTCGGTCGTCACCGTGGCGCGGGCCTCGGCAACGGCAATGACGAGCGCGAACAGACGCTGAACCAGTTGCTCGTCGAGATGGACGGCTTTGAAGCGAACGAAGGCATCATCATCGTCGCCGCGACAAACCGCCCCGATGTGCTCGATCCCGCACTGCTGCGTCCGGGCCGTTTCGACCGTCAAGTGGTCGTCTCGCGTCCCGATATCGAAGGCCGTGAAAAAATCCTTGAAGTGCACACCAAAAAGTTGCCGCTGGCGCCTGATGTCGATTTGAGAACTCTTGCGCGCGGAACACCGGGATTTTCGGGAGCCGATTTGGCCAACCTTGCCAACGAGGCCGCTTTGCTGGCAGCGCGTAAAGGCAAGCGTCTTGTTGCCATGCTCGAGTTCGAGGAAGCAAAGGACAAAGTCATGATGGGCGCCGAGCGGCGTTCGATGGTCATGACCGAAGACGAGAAGAAAGCCACAGCCTATCATGAAGCTGGGCATGCGCTCGTGTCGCTCCACGTGCCGCATTGCGATCCGTTGCACAAAGTGACGATTATACCGCGTGGCCGCGCGCTTGGCGTGACTTGGAACCTGCCCGAGCGTGACCGTTTCAGCATGAACATGAAACAGATGAAGGCACGGCTTGCGCTTGCTTTCGGCGGCCGCATTGCCGAGCAGCTGATTTACGGGAAAGACGAACTCAACACGGGGGCCTCGAACGATATTCAGCAAGCGACGGACATGGCCCGCTCGATGGTCATGGAATATGGCATGAGTGAAAAACTCGGCTGGTTGCGGTATCGCGACAATCAGGACGAAGTGTTTCTTGGCCATAGTGTTGCGCGGTCGCAAAACATGTCCGAAGAGACAGCACGTCTGATCGATCAGGAAATCCGCGTCTTCGTTGAAGAAGGCGAAGCAACCGCTCGTGCCGTGCTGACCGAAAACCTCGATCAGTTGCACAAGCTTGCCGAGGCGCTGCTCGAATTCGAAACGCTGTCGGGTGAAGAATCGAAGCGTGCAATTGCGGGCGAACCGATCGAACGCGATCGTGATCGGGGCAAGGGTCCCGCAGCAATTGTCGGCGGATCGTCGATCCCGAAGTCGAAGCGGCCCAAGGGCGGCATCGGCGGACCGGCCGCCGCAGGCGCTTAATCCGGTTAAGCCAGCGTGATCCACGTAGGTGCGTGATCGCTGGCTTTTTCCCGTCCCCGGTGGTCGCGATCGACACCGGCATCAGTCAGCCGATCGGCGGCTTCGGGCGACAGCATCAGATGATCGATACGGAAGCCGGCATCGCGGGCCCAGCCGTTCATCTGATAATCCCAAAATGTCCACATTGGCGTGTGCAGATGCCGCGTTTTCAAGGCATCGGTCCAGCCCTGTGCCGCAAGCTGGCGGAACGCAGCTCGGCTTTCGGGCTGCATGAGTGCGTCGGACGCCATCGCTTCGGGCTTCCAGACGTCGGTGTCGGTCGGAATAACATTATAATCGCCGGCAAGGACAACCGGTCGCTCTTCTCCGAACAGCAATGCGGCACGCGCATTCAGCCGCTGAAACCAGCTTAGCTTATATTCGAATTTGGGACCCGGATGCGGATTGCCGTTGGGCAGATAAATCGAGGCAATGACTACGCCATCGACTTCGGCCTCGAGATAGCGGCTGTGCAGATCGTCGGGGTCGTCCGGCAAACCACGTAAACGCTCAACAGGGTCCTTGCCGCGCGCAAGAATTGCGACGCCGTTAAAGCCCTTTTGCCCATGCCAGATCGCGCCATAGCCTGCCTCGTGCATGGCAGCTTCAGGAAACGTCTCGTCACTGGATTTCAGTTCCTGAAGACAGGCAACGTCGGGCTTGGTTTCATCCAGCCATTCGACCAGCCGCGGCAGGCGCGCCTTGATGCCGTTGACGTTGTAAGTCGCGATTTTCACTAGACCGAGAAGCTCGATCCACAACCGCAACCTGACGCCGCATTCGGATTGGTCACTTTGAAGGCCGACCCGCCGAGCGACTCGACATAATCGACCGCCGCACCCGATACGAGATCGAGGCTCATCGGATCGACGACCAGTTGGACACCGTCGCGAACGGCAACGGCATCATCCCTTTCGACTGCGTCTGCCAAGCCGAATTTATACTGAAAGCCGGAACAGCCGCCGCCTTCGACCGAAAGCCGCAGGATCGCAGGCTTGGCCAGCTTCGCTGCAATCGTCGCTACGCGCGCAGCTGCATTCGATGTCAGATCAACATTCATCTAGCAAAGATAGGCGTGGCCATGCCAAGCAGCAAGCGCTGCTTATTTCGCGGGCTGAGCCGGGCCGCCCACCGCGATATTTCCACGCGCCTGAATAGCAGCGAGGTAGTTCGACGACTGAAGGAACGGCATTGGATTAACGGCGCTGCCGTCGAGCCGCACTTCATAATGAAGATGCGTGCCTGTCGAACGGCCGGTCGATCCCATGCGCGCAATCAGCTGCCCGCGCTTAACCCGCTGTCCTGGCTGCACGATGATCGACGAAAGATGACCGTAGCGCGTCTGGATGCCGCGACCATGGTTCAGTTCGACGAGATTACCGTAACCCGCAGCATAGCCAGCGCGACCCACCAGCCCGTCGGCCGTTGCATAGATGGCCGACCCGTGGGCCCCGCGAATGTCGATGCCGGCATGCATTGCGGCACCGCCCCGGAATGGATCACTGCGAACACCGAAGCCGCTCGTGAAATCGACGGCATCGACGGGCTTCTGCGATGGAATGGCGACAATGCCCTGCTGCAACTGATCGAGACGCTTCCACGACTGAAATAACGCACGGAATGTTGGGTCGGGTGCTGCTTTCACGGCTGTCGTGTCGACGGGCTCATACGGGCCGCCCATCGCTGCGCGATGATCGACAATGCGCTGAGCGCGGATGCCATAGCCCGCCAAGGTTGCTGCCGTTTGCACGTAACGTGCTTCTACGGCAGCTTTCGCGCGCGCTGCCAAAGCAACCTGCTGTGCTTCGACTGTTTTGAACGGTGATACGGCGTCAGCAGCGCGAGCCGATATTTTCTGCGTGCCTGCTGGCAGCGTTGGCGTGCCCTTCCCGGTCAAAACGGCATCGAGGAATGCCTGCCGCTGCTCCAGCTGCGTTGCGTGGGCAACTGCTTCCTGCCGGATCGCGACGATATCGGATCGCATCGATGAAATTCGTTCCTGCATTTCAAGCACGGCGACTTCGCGAGCCGCGGCCTGCATCGCGATGGGTGCCGCACCAGTCAGCTGAGCCGTTCCAATAAGCGAAAGGGCTAACGCGGCTGTCACAGCACCCGCACCAATGGCCTGCACGCGTGCTGAAATGTGGACACGGCGCATGGTCGCACCGTCATGAATAAAAATGTCGCGGGGCCGAAACATGCTGCGGGCTTTCGATACAAACCCGTTGTCTGCAGTAAAACTCATACCAAACATTCCAGTCCCCCGGCGACCAAAGGGGCCGCGCCGCTATTTTTAGCTGCGCAGCGGTTTATCGTTTGACAGAGACCGGCTTGCCCACCCGTCCATCTCGATCGTCGGGATGTAACAAGAATGTTTTACTGACAAGGCTGTCACAGGCGTTGCGGGGCAGGCTGCCGCAACTGCGGGTTGAGTCGTTTATCGCAAGTCTGATTGATGCGGATTTGGTTCCATCGCACGCAAAAGAAACAGCTATCCTGTTGTCTGCGTCGCAGCGAGCACTGATTCGGCGTGGCCGGGCACTTTAACTTTTCGCCAGATTGCAGATATTTTTCCATCGGCAGTAATCAAAAAAGTGGACCGTTCGATCCCCATGTAGCTGCGGCCATACATCGATTTCTCGACCCAGACACCGAATGCCTCACAAGCACTGCCATCCCCGTCCGACCCGAGAAGAACCGTCAGGCCATATTTATCGACGAACTTCTTGTGGCTTGCGACCGAGTCTTTGGAGATTCCAACGACGACTGTGTTAGCTTTGGCAAATTCGGGCAAAAGTGCGCTGAAGGCCTGTGCTTCCTTGGTGCAGCCACCGGTGTCGTCCTTCGGGTAAAAATAGACGACCAGCTTCTGTCCGCGCCAGTCGGCAATCGTCGCTCGCTTTCCATCTGCCATATCGAATTCAGCCTCAGGCGCCATTTGTCCGACGTCGACCATCAATTCGCTCCCGTTTGATCCGCCACTGCTTGCCAGTGCACACTGACACATTGGCGCGCATCAGCGACACGATCAAGAAGATCGGCCCAGTTGCCGACCTTGCAGGCACGCGCAACGATTGCCTGTGTGGCTTTGACCGGCGCGGCCATCGATGGCGACACCAGGCGCAGCGTTACGATAAGCCGGGTGAGCAGGTCATGCGCGTCACCAAGCGCACGATCGCAAAGCCCAGCTTTGGCAAGTTGATCGATTGCAACTGGAAGATGCGGGTCAAGCCCAATGCCGCTGGCCAGTTGATGAAAGTGCACCGTGAATTCGAGATCGACCAGCCCGCCGGGCAAAAGTTTAACGTCGAGCGGCCCCAGTGGTGGTTTGTGTGTCGCCATATCGTTGCGCATCGTCACGATGTCGCGAACAAGCGCTCCGCGATCCCGGCGCTGGCCCAGAACGGACGCAATGACGGCGCCGGCATCTGCGCGCGCCGATGGACTGCCGTAAATCACTCGGGCTCGCGTGAGCGCCATGTGTTCCCAGGTCCAGGCGCTTTCACGCTGATAGCGCGCGAAACTGTCGATCGATGCAACCAGCGGACCATCGCCGCCAGACGGCCGCAACCGTGTGTCGATTTCGTAGAGCGACCCGGCCGCCGTCGGCGCACTCAGCCCGCTGCTGAGCCGCTGCCCGAGACGGCTATAATAATGCGACCCGCCAAGCGATTTTGATCCGTCAGACTCGGCAGCATAATCCCCTGTGAACAGATAAATAAGATCAAGGTCGGACGCGTGAGTCAGCAGTCCACCGCCGAGCCGCCCCAGTGCGAGGATGACGAGTTCGGAGTCCGGGATCCGGCCGTGCGAAGCAACAAAGGGCTCGATCACGGCATCGGCGACGACTTGCACCGCAGCTTCGGCAACGCGCGCATAGCCCGCCGCAACGCTAATCGGATCATGCGCAGCTTCGACGATCTGCGCGCCCAGCGCGAAACGGTGTTCGCCAACGACGCGCCGGACATGATCGAGCCGCGGTTCCAATGGCCCCGCTTGCGCCATCTCGGCTGCAAGCGTGAACACATCGCCAACAGGATCGAACGCGCTGGCGTCGAGCAACCTGTCGAGCAAGGCAGCATTGCGGCCAAGCGCTTCACCAAGTGTGGGCGCATGGCTGATAATCGCGACCAGTAAATTCAATAGTGCCGGCTGCGCTTCGAGCAAGCGAAAGAGGTTCAGTGCTGTTGGCAGCCCGCCGAGCATCTTGTCGAATGCCATCAGAGCGGCTTCGGGATCGGACGCGCGGCCAAAAGCATCCAACAGCGATGGCAACACTGTTTCCAGTGCTTTGAATGCGGCCTCGCTTCGAACGGCACGAAGGCGGCCGCTCCGCCAATCTTCGATGCGCGCAGCGATACGATCAGGCGCAGCAAATCCAGCCGACCGTATCGCTTGCGCTAACGCGTCTACCTCGACCGGCAAGACCGAACGGTGGGTACTGTCAAGCTCGTCATAAATCGTACCGATCGCAGCAACGTGCGACTGAAGCAGCTCGAGCAATGCAGCACCGTCGGCAAGACCGTGCAACAAAGCGACTGACTGAAGCGCATCAGGATCAGCTGGCAAGCTGTGCGTCTGGCGATCCTCGACCATCTGCAGCCGGTGCTCGATCGTTCGATAAAGGCGATAGGCATCTGCAAGCGTCGTCGCCGTCTTTGCGTCGATCCAGCCTGCCTTTGCCAGTGCGTTGATGCCGCCCAACGTGTTTGAAACGCGCAATCCAGGATCGCGGCCGCCATGGATGAGCTGGTGGATCTGAACGAAAAATTCGACCTCGCGGATGCCACCGCGACCGCGTTTCAAGTCATAGCCCGGGCCGAACGCTTGCCCGCCTGCGTGGTGCGCGCGGATACGACGCGACATCGCCCGCAAATCTTCGACTGCGCCGAAATCGAGACTGCGCCGCCAGATGAATGGCTGGATCGTTTCAAGGAATTGCTGCCCCCGCGCCACATCACCCGATGCCGCCCGAGCGCGAATGAACGCAGCGCGCTCCCACGCCAGCGCGCTCGACTCATAATGCGAGATGGCGGCATTCACCGGGATTGCCAGCGGCGATGCTTCAGACGCCGGGCGAAGCCGCAGGTCGACTCGCAGGACGTATCCGTCGGCATCGCGCGTCTGAAGCATGTCGACCACCGCGCGCGCAATGCGCACCGCTGCCTCTCCGGCGTCATCGCGTTCGTGTCGCGGCATCGTTTCGGGATCGAACAGCAGGATCGGATCAATGTCCGAGCTGTAATTCAGTTCGCGACTGCCGTGCTTACCCAGTGCAATTGCAAAGTACCCCCGGGGATCCGCTTCGGGAACACGCTGGCGAATGCTTTCGGTTATCGCGCTGTCGAGCGCGTGATCGGCAAAATCGGACAGCGTCGCCACCACAGCTTCGAGCGGCAAATACCCCGCGAGATCACCGATCGCGATGACAAGCGCGAGCGCATCGCGTTGCCGTCGCAATGTCTGGCGCAAATCTTTTCCTGTTAATGCCCATGCTGCAGCCAGCGCGTCATCGAAACCACCAACACCGAGCATTTCGGTCAAAATCGGATTGCGCGCCATCGCGCTCTGTAAAAAGGGCGCACGTGCCGCAGCACGGTTCATCGCATTCTTGAAGCATTCATTCCTCAAAACACGCAACCAACTCGTCGTTTCGACGTTACTGATTCATGACAAGACCAGATGCAACAATTCGCGAGGGTTTGACGGCGCATCCGCATTATGTGGCCTTGCCATATCGTGCCGATGGAGTCGCGCGCGCATTGTGCGAAATCTATCCGGCAGTGGATGACACCATTCCCTCGGACATGCTCCAGATGCTCAGCGCAATCGATCGGCTGTTGGCGGCTAACGCCCGCCGCTGAGCGTTTTTACCTGATCCATGATCGTATCGAGAGCGGATATGCCCTCTGAGTCGGGATCGGTACGTCGTGATGGCAGAGCATTGCCCGTCATCGCAACTTCGAGAGCAACGCGCCCGCGCGCAACGCGGCTTTTGATCGTGCCCACAGCAACGCCGCAGATATCGGCAGCTTCTTCATAAGAAAAGCCGCCTGCGCCGACGAGGATCAGCGCTTCTCGCTGTGCTTCGGGCAAATATTGCAAAGCGCGTTGCACGTCTCCCAACTCGACATGCTTATCCTGGCCTGCTGGCGCCGACAGCACCTTATCGGCGATCAGATCGTCCCATTCGCCGCGAAACCGGTTTCGCCGCAATTGCGACAAATATAAATTGCGCAGGATGATGAAGGTCCAGGCACGCAAATTCGTATCCGCTTCATAACGGTCGCGCGCCGCCCAGGCTTTCAACAAGGTTTCCTGAACCAGATCATCGCCGGTATCGCGGTTTCCCGAAAGTGCCCGGCCAAAAGCGCGCAGCTGAGGAATGACCGCCGCAAGTTGAGTCCGAAATTCCTCATCGGACAATGCGATCCGTTCGCTGGGGATGCCGTTTCCGGCGTCGTGCTCGATCATGTACTACCCGCGTTATGTCACTGCACTGCCTAGCCCGCAATGCGGGTCGCGTCACGCTGCGGGAACAGTTTCGGCGTCGAAAAACAACGCTTGGGCAATTGCTGCCTTCACTGTTGCGCGCTGGAAGGGCTTTGTGATGAGAAACGTCGGCTCTGGGCGTTCGCCGGTAAGCAGTCGCTCGGGAAACGCCGTTATGAAAATAACGGGCACGGCATAAGAGGCCAGAATGTCCTTCACAGCATCAATCCCCGAACTATCGTCCGCCAACTGAATGTCGGCCAGAACCAGTCCCGGGCGACGTTCGTGAACAGCTGCCACGGCTTCGTCACGCGTCACAGCAACGCCTGTCACATCATGACCGAGATCGCGGACAATGGTTTCCAGATCCATCGCGATCATCGGTTCATCCTCGATAATCAGAACCGCTGACCGGGTCTGCGATTCAATTTCCGACAACGCTTCGTCGACCAGAGCGCTAACTTCATCGGCTGACGTATCGAGCAGATACGCCGCGTCCTCATGCGTGAAGCCTTCCATTGCCGTCAGCAACAAACTCTGGCGCGACAGAGGGGTTATCGGCGCCAGCCGTGCGCGTGCCAGTTGTTCAACTTCGTTCGCACTGTCGGCAATTTCATCGCCAAAATTGCTTGAGTTCCAGATCGCATGGAAGGTCCGGTACAAGCCAAGCCTAACATCCACGTGGGCCGGGAACTCTGCGGGCGCTTCAACGATGGCTTCCAAAGTCGCGCGAACATAGGCGTCGCCGTGGCTTTGGCTCCCGGTGAGCGCACGCGCATAGCGTCTAAGAAACGCAAGATGCGGCGCAATCTGCTGGCCAAGTGACATATCGGGCGACTCTCCCTCGTTTCTGTGATGATCCACCAGCACGATGGCTTAGGCAAGTCGCTGGTAAACAGGTCATTGCGTTTGGTGAACTTGCTCGTAAGACTGGAACAAATAAGATGCTGAAAAGTTTCTTCTTATGGTGCGTCAGGGCGATTTTTGCGCTTGCGCATGGATAAAGAGAACGCGTCATTATGCTTGAGCATAAAAGTTGCGTGGGAGTGATTAGCGCGGGGATTGTTTGAGTGGCGGAAGGAAATAAATCAAAATTGTCGCCTTCACGTGGTCAATCGTCAGACAAAACCCGGAATCCAGAGAGCGAGCGCGAGATCGGTAGCGCGCTACGCGCGGCTTATGAAAGCGCCGTGAAAGAAGAAATTCCGCCCGCAATGCTCGATCTGCTGAACAAGCTGCGCTGAATCTTTTCTTTCGGAGGCGCTGATGGGAAGCTTGGCAAATCGCTTCGGGCGCCTTCCCACCGGAATTAAAATATTCTCGGTTATCACATTGGCGCTTCTGCCTCTGGGATTAATTGCGCTGTTCGTATCGCTCGCCGCAAGCCGCACGGCCGATCTTCAGCGCGAAGCTGGACTGCGCGTCGCCCTGAGCCAAAGCACCCGACAACTGAGTGCCGAACTGTCAGCCGATGTTAGGGCGATGAGTCGTGCCACACGCACTATCAGCACCGGGATGCGGATTGATGAGATATGCACCCAATTGGCCAAAAGATTATCGCGGCGTCCCGAGCGTGCGACGCCAATTGCTGTCTTTAATGGCGGCAATGCGCCCGCGTGCGGCACGAAGGGCTTCATCCCCTCTCGCCCCGCTTTGCCGCGTCATGGCAGGGAGTCTAATGCGCAGGCGAACGGGGACCATCTCGATGTGATCGTATCATCGCCAACCACGTCGGCTATCGTGGTTGCGCGCTATTCGGTCGCGACGCTGGCGACCCTGACGAAACCGTCAACAATGGAAGTTCCTTTTACCGCGACTCTAACGGCGGAGGGGTCCAGCTTGCCTTTGCATGTGCTGAACCGCGGCGTCGCGAACAGCGCCGAAACGATCAGTGCACCGGTCGGTGTGCTCGGCTTAACATTATCCGTCTCAGCGGCAGATGTGCCAGCACGGGCAACCGAGACGCTTTTGACTTTTTTGCCGCTCCTGATGTGGGCTTCAGCCGCGGTTATAGGATTTGTCGTTGTCGATCGCCTCCTTATCCGCCCCCTCGACAGTTTGCGTCGTGCCGTGGCCAGCCACACGCCCGGCACCGAATTTCATTTGCCGTCAATGCGCACGCCGGCGCGCGAAATACGTGAACTTGGCGAAACTTTTGCAAAATTCAACGACGAGATTGGCCAGCACGAACGACGAATGGCAAAAGCGCTTGCCGACCAGACCAAAGCAACTCGCGAAGTCCATCACCGGGTGAAAAATAATCTTCAGGTCATCGCCAGTCTGATTTCGCTGCACGCGCGCGGTGCGCAAGCGCCTGACGCCATTACAGCCTATGCTGCGATCCAGCGCCGCGTCGATGCGCTGTCGATCGTTCATCGCAATCATTATGCCGAACTCGATTCCGCCGGGGGGATCGACGTCAAGGGATTGCTGGCCGAACTTGCGGCAAATCTCCGGGCGACAGCGACGCCAGTTCCAGCAGTGCCTGCGATTGCAATCAACGCAGCCCGATTCGGCGTCACCCAGGACAACGCGGTGGCAATTGCATTTTTGATCACCGAACTCGTCGAGCTTTCGATGGCAATCAATCCAGGTGCCGAGATCAAAATCAGCGTGTTCGACAGCGAGATAAGTTCGAAAGCACATCTGAGTGTGGCTTCGCTCGCGCTTCAAGCAACCCCTGCACTGACCGAGCGACTTTCGGGCCGTTATGCGCGCGTACTCGAAGCAATTTCCCGCCAACTGCGAGCGCCATTAGCGCACAGTGGCGCATCGGGCCGGTTCGAGATCGATTTCGCGATTCTCAATCGTTGATCACGAGCCGCATAGGGCCGCCAAAAAAGTTTCGCCGAGCGGAACCCTTTATGCGTTTGCCCGTTTTCTTTCCGGACGGCGAGCATTTGCCCCCCCGCTTTCGCCGTCCGAGACATGAGCCCGGTAGTGCTGTCACCCCCCAGGACGCATTGCCGGGCTCAAAATCCTGCCATCCAACCGAAGGGCAATCTCATGCGTAAATCGATTATAGCCGTCAGCGTGCTAAGTCTCGTCGTGCTTAGTGCATGCAACACAGTGCGCGGCGTCGGTCGTGACGTCGAATCTGTTGGTAAATCGGTCGAAAAAACAGCCGACTAAGCCGTTTCGGCAGTGGACTCGCGTTTGCGTCGCCGCTGAGTAAACCACGTTGCGATGATCGTGAGCTCGTAGAGCAAACATAGCGGGATCGCGAGCAACAACTGCGACCCAATGTCCGGCGGGGTCAGCACAGCAGCGATCGCAAACGCTCCGACGATCGCATAGCGCCGCGCACTGATAAGTTGGTCCCGAGTCACGATCCCCGCCGCTTCGAGCAACATCAATAAAACCGGCATCAGAAACGAAAATCCGAATCCGAACATGAATTGCATCGTGAATTTCAAATAGTTTCCGATATCCGGAAGTGCCTCCTGCGTTACGCCGCCCAGATCGCCCTGAAACCCAAGCAGAAATTTCAGTGCAATCGGGATCGCGATAAAATAAGCGAGGCTTGCACCTGCTGTAAACAATATCGGCGTTGCCATCATGAAGGGCCGCATGGCCCGCCGCTCCTTTTTATAAAGCCCGGGCGCAATAAAGAGCCAGATCTGATTTGCGATGACAGGTGAGGCAATCATCAGCGCCGCGAAAAAAGCGACTTTCAGTTCGACGACAAATCCGCCGAAGACTTCGGTGTTAATGACTTTGGTCTGCCCCGCCGCCTTCATCGGCGCGACGAGAAACTCGAGAATATAGCGCGCAAAATAGACACAGCCGCCAAATGCCGCGAGGAGCGCAGCAACCGACCAAAGCAATCGCCGCCGAAGTTCGATCAGGTGATCGAGCAGTGGTGCCTTGCTGTCGTCGAGTTCATCACTCATGCCGGTTTTTCTTCAGCGGCGGGCGCGGGCGTGGCGGGCGATTCCAACGCAGGCGGCGGGTTTGCCGCCATGATCCGCTCGTTTTCCTCTTTCCACTTCTTTTCCATCTCGGCGAGCTCGGATTCGCGCATCATACTATCGAAACCGCTGCGGAAATGGCGCGCCATCCCGCGGGCCTTGCCTACCCATTGGCCCACAACACGCATTGCTTTTGGCAAGTCCTTCGGACCGATCACGACCAGCGCGACCACCGCCACGAGCAAAAGTTCTGTCGGCGCAACGTCGAGCATTATTATCCTAGCTTAACGCAAACGGATCAGGCCGCAGTATCTTTAGCTGCCGCTGCTTTCTTGGCTTCATGCTCAGCGATAATATCCGCTGCGGATTTGCCTTCGATCAGCGGCGCGGGCTTTGCAGGCTCAGGCGCATCATCCTCGGCAATGCCTTTCTTGAAGCTCTTCAACCCCTTGGCAACATCGCCCATCATGTCCGAAAAGCGCCCTTTGCCAAATAGCAGCAGAACAAGAATGCCAACAATGAGCCAGTGCCAAATGCTCAGGCCACCCATTACGAATCTCCTTCGGTGTTAACCCTATCTAGTCGTCTTCATCCGCTGTTTCCAGATCACCGATGAAATCGTCGTCGGCGGTCCGATCCAGCAATCCCGCCGCGCGCAAATCGTCGATGCCCGGCAGGTCTTGCCGATCCGATAAACCGAAATGCGTTAAAAAGTCGGGTGTCGTTGCATAGGTTAGCGGTCGGCCGGGCACTTGCCGCCGCCCGGCAGGCGCGATCCACCCCGCTTGGATCAAAACATCGAGTGTGCCTTTCGAGATCTGCACGCCGCGGATGGCTTCGATCTCGGCGCGGCTGACCGGTTCCTGATAGGCAATGATCGCGAGCGTTTCGATCGCCGCGCGCGACAGCTTGCGCGATGCTTCGCGGGTT